>NZ_AEXS01000145.1:0-29681 GCF_000204455.1 Paenibacillus sp. HGF5
GTATTTATCGTGCAAATAACTTAATCTCTTCATCGACATCAAGAGCGTGGAAAGCAAGAAACGGGATTGTGATATCAGAATTTGTATCTTGAACGTACTTCCTAATTCCTCCAAACCGATGCTGCCCATCCATTAGAGGAGAAGCCTTCCCTTTGCAAACTAATCTTCAGTAATTTGGCCTTGTCTGATCATAACTGGAAAACTCCCAATTACCGCACGCATTTAGCAATACAGAATAAATTGATTGAGGTATTCAGCAGGGATTTGCTGACTCGAGATGTTTCTGATGTAAGGGAGATTTTTGAAATTTACACATAATAAAGAGAGGCAAGTAGTCACCTGTTACTTGATTTCTTGCCTCGCTTTATTATGTTGGTTTAATTATTGAATTCCAAAGTATTCATTGAATTTTTTATTGAATTCATTCTTGAAAGAAACAAATTGGCCAATTCCAGAAGAATTCCACAAAATAAAGAATGGTTTAACTTTATTCGTCGTTTTTTTCTCAACACCACGTTTGTCACATTTTGTTATAAACAATTGCTCGATTGCTCTAGATATGGCAACAAAGAAAGTGCAAAGCTCTTCATCAATATTGTCTCCAAAGAAAGCATCATCCTCCAATCCAATAAGAAAGACCACCTTATATTCTAATCCTTTGCTTTTGTGGATTGACATTACTGGTATTGAATGCATTCCTTTAAATCTTTCAATCGAATATACCCAATCAGTACAAGTTTCATATTCAATCCACAATAGATTTACATAGTTTTTAATTAGAGTATCCAAATATGCATTATTATATTGTCTGTATAATCCTCTTAGTCTTTCCCGATCCAGATAGTTAAGTATATCTAAGACTAAAAGGTACAATTCGCCTTCATTAGTTATACTCGCCATTTTTAACTCTAGCGTTTTTAGGTAGCTAATAAAGTTACTCTCAAGTGTTTGTTGAACAATATTGGAGGTCCTTGAATTGTAACCATGTAGTTGCCTTAAAACCTTAATTATAAATGCCCATTCATCAGGAGCTTTGATTGGTAATGCTAACAATATAATAGATTGTATAATCTGTATAACATCTTCCTTTAATAACGTTTGATACTTTTCTTCTACTCGTGCATGAATATGATTACGTTCTAACATATCCATTATTTCTTTAGTATATATTGCAGGTAATTTTCTGGTTAAAATACAGATGTCATTTGGTGATAACGACTCATACTCAATGAGTTCTTTGATTTTCTGACTTACAACCAAAGATTCTTCTTTTTCATTCTCGAACCCCCAAACCTCTGATATTCCATCTTCAGCAGACCATCGATCATTAGGGGTTATTATTATATCTTGACCAGTCATACTTTTAATTATTGGTTGTTGAATTGAAACAAGCTTTGGAGCTGATCGATGATTGACTAAAAGAGTTTCATTAACTGCATTAAATTCACTTGTAAAACGTTCAAATATATTGTCAGCGGCTCCCGCCCAAACCATTACACGTTGTTTTTTATCTCCAACAGCAGTTAGAATATTTCCCTGATCTCTGAAGGCGCTCTTTATCAGATCATAATGATGCTCAGGTGTATCCTGGAATTCATCTAAAAAAACATGACCAAATGTAAGTTGTAAAGAACTTCTAACTGAAGGATTGTTTCTCACAATATATTCTGCTAGACGCGCAATTATTGGAAATGTTAATTTTGGTTGTAGGTTATCGTTTCCTTTTAGCAAAATGGGTAGAACTTTTCTAGCAATATCACCGTACTCAGTATCTACAAATGGAAGTTTGTATTGTACTAAATATGTATTAATATAAAAACGATATGAGTCTCTAAGGATACTTCGATGCCCAGCGGCTATATAAGCTTGTTTCACATCCTCACTTGTCCCGATTTCATAATCAATTGATGGCTTAAGTTCTGGTGGTAGTAAATTACAAAACTGGTCAACGATTAATTTAGCAAAAGCATCATAAGTACGAGAAATAAAACGTTTGGATAGGGTTTCCCCACATCTTACATGTACCCTCTCCTCTAAATTTTTGGCAGCATCAACTTTATAACTAAGTGCAAGTAATTGTCTCGGGAAAATTAATTTGTTCGTTGTTAACAAAAATGAGGCTTTTTGTGCCAAAAGTTCAGTCTTTCCGGCGCCTGGTCCAGCAGAAATCAATGTATTAACTTCTGATTTAATTATTCTTATACTAGTTGAATCAAAAGACATATTATCAGCTGGCGTCCAATCATCACTTGTCATATACCTATACATTTGATTGTTCCTTTATATTAAGTTCTTCTTTGATCTTGTTGGCCATTTTAATAAATATTTCGGGAAGCCTAGCCTTAATAACATCATCATCTGTTTCAGAGAGAACTCTCATGTGCGTTGAAGGTTTGCCGCGATATAGGAATAAATAACGATACCATATCATCAACTTTTTTTGTTCTTCTGAGTAAAGCACACCTTTTTTACTCACGTCTTTTAATGTACAAGCTATATCCGCAGCCAAACGATCGTTATATTCTTGAGTAGAGAGATCACTTTCAACTAAACTCGCTATTTTTTTAGTTTCACCTTGAACAATGATCTCTGGTCCCTCATTTTGACTCAATCCGCTAATATATTCATTAATAAATCTTTCCAACATTAAAAAATCTATATCAAGTGGTGCACTGAAGTATATATTATAGCTTTCGAGCATATCGATCCATGATTGTAGATGTGTACTCCCATGGTCCCAAGTAAGCATTTGTTTTAGCTGCTCATCACTGCTCACAAGCTTAGATTTTTCAATCCCGTTTTTAATAAGTTGATCAATGCAATATTTTACTCGCCCCCATCCACCACCTCCTCTTTCGAGATCAAGATCTAATAAAGTGATGAAAGGAATATCGAGTTGGTAAAGTAATTTCCAAAAATGATTAACGTGTCTACCTCCAAGTGGAACCACGGAGATTTCATTAACGTTGATGTTTACATCAATGAGATCCATTACTTTCGGTAATATAATTTC
Organism: Paenibacillus sp. HGF5; assembly: GCF_000204455.1. Lineage (NCBI taxonomy): Bacteria > Bacillati > Bacillota > Bacilli > Caryophanales > Paenibacillaceae > Paenibacillus > Paenibacillus sp. HGF5. The sequence goes on from NZ_AEXS01000145.1 coordinate 3,014, forward strand.
CTCACTATCTCCTTCTCCTAGAATAACTAAGCTAGAGAAGTATATCTCTGGATAAGCTTTTACAGCTTCTTTAACGTATTTGAAAGCATCTTCATCTTTTGCCGGTAAAAGAATATTTCTTACTAAAGTAGATTTATTTGTCTTGCAAGATCTAAAATGTCTGATCTGAGTTGGCTCTAGTCTTTTAATAATGGCCGGACTGTGGGAGGATAATATTACTTGAGAATTGCTATTACTTGAAATGTTAAGTAGATTGTGAATAATTTTACCAAGTAAATGTGGAGCAACATGGTTTTCTGGTTCTTCTACCGCTACAATTGTCAAACAAGGGGGTATAACACTAAACAATCTTTCGTCGATTGGTTTATCAGGATTACTCATTATATCATGTAATGCAATTTCTTCTGTCTTCAGCAGTGCCCCCACCAAAGACAAATAAAAAAGTGACCTTAAACCGTCACCTAACGAATCTACGTTATAATTCTTTTCAGTTTCTGTAGGTGAAAAGTTGGGATCTATTTTTTTTAATATACTTTCTATGTCTTGTGTATTAAAGTGAAGATCAACATCAGAATATCGAACATCTGCATGATAGTTATTCCACTGTTCTTTTATTACATCTTTAACTTTTGCAATTCCGGGATGTTGACTTAAGATATCTTTTACAGCTTGCATCTTTTGGCTTATTTCAACTTTAAAGGAGTTATCAAAATTAATACGCTGGATTAGCCGCCATAACAACGTTCCAGTAACCATACGTAATTGGGCCGATGGATCACGCAAGGCAGGGACATATATTATTTTAATTTGAGATAGTTGAGATTGGGATATAGGCCTTTTATCTTGTGTCTTGATTGGTGTATTATCAGGAGAAGTAATAAAATAAACATTAGTGTCTACAATACCCTCTGGTTGATTACTACGTTGCCACGAAGCTTCTAATCTTATTCGTATGTAAGGTGCTTTGTTGTCCGGTTCTATAATGAAATTCTGAAAGAAACTAGGTACCGTATATTTTTCAATACCATTTTGTGTAAATACCTCATTAAACTCAAAAATTGTTTCAATGTAGAATTCACTATTTTGTAGAGTATCTGGGTTCACACTTGGTGGCACATGAAAATCAGAACGAATTACTTCTCTTTCCTTACTTGTTTCACCAAAAATTTTAAGCATAGCGTTTAAGAATGTAGTTTTTCCACAACTATTACTTCCGATTAAAGCTACTAGTTCATCGATTTGAATAACTTCTTCTTGTCCAAAAGAGCGAAAGTTTTTGATCTTTACCTTAGATAGTTTCAATTTTATGTCTCCTTTAGGATGGGTACTTATTCATTTTCAGTAATATTCGACACCATCTCCTAAAATCCCCCTATCATTTATAATATTAATGTTTAATTGTGTCACAATCCAAAGAACCCATGATAGATAAGAGGTTCTAGTGCTTTTTCGTATATGCAGATTACATAGTATTTTGTACATATATCGATAATGTTGTTTAACTCCTTTGTGTTGCTGATTTCAATTGGTTTGTTAAAAAATTAGTTGCTTTAAGCATAATTTCCTCGATCTTTTCTGCAGGAGCCTCCATCATTTTATTCATAAACGGCCGGGCAATCCGGACGTTTATTGCGGGAAACGTTAGCTCAATAAAATAGCGACAGTCAATTTACTCGTCCTTGGCTGTCGCTGTTTCTTTTTCAAATTTAGTCTAAAACATACCCTGCTTTCAATCTTCAACTTTAGAAAACTGATGTTTAAAGAATTCCTTATATGTCATTGGTTTTCGGCCAATTAGACGTTCAAGATCACCGGATGTCTCCGAAAATTCTCCAGTGTTGACTCCTCGCACCCAGCCTAATAAAAAATCAGTCATGAAAACAGGCAAGCCATTCGCTACCATAGAGTCTATATATTCTTTTTCGCTAACTGACTCATAAGGGATATTCATCTCACTAATCTCCGAGAGGGCTTCAGCGATGTCTGCAAAAGAGCTCCCCTCGCTGCCACTTAGAGTGTATGTCTTATTTTCGTGCCCGTGTTGAGTGAGAACGGCTACGTTAGCTGCCGCCAAGTCATCCAGAGATGCAGCGGCAACTTTGCCGGAACCCTCTGGTACTCGCACGCCGGCTTTAAGCGCATCTCCGAAATACATATGCAAGGTTTCAAGGTACGGTGGATTCCGCAGAATGGTATAGTCTAATCCGGATGCTCTAAGCGTTTGTTCAGCAAATAAGTCTGACATCGTTACTTCGGGCAAAATAAGATTTGAATTTTCTTTTCGAATGATCGACGTGTAGATCACTTGTTTAACACCAGCCTGCTTTGCAGCTGCGATGACATTGAAATGTTGCGTATTACGGTCGGTAAATGCTTGCGCGGAGATAAGCATGACTTTGTCAACACCATTAAAAGCTCGCAGAAGGGAGTTATAATCGAAATAGTCGCCCTGATGGGCCTCCACACCTTCTTTAACAAACCTTTCGATTTTTTCAGATTGCGGATCACGTACCAATACAGCGACCTGATTTGCCGGAACCTTTTTAAGAAGAAGGTTTAGCGTCCTGCTGCCAAGATTACCCGTTGCTCCAGTAATAAGTATTTTACCCATATTAGTAACCCCTTTGAACTTTTATTGATAAACCAGTTGCAGTATAGAATAACGTTATCGTACAGTGTATTGATCCAGCAGATTTAAATTCAATCCGGCGAGAGGTCCTCCTATTTGCTGCAGCAGACCGCCCTGGCTCAAGGATCCAAGATCAATACAGGCAAAGCCAATCTTCTCCCAAATTTCTTTCAAGACTTGTTTTACCTGGATGTCGTCACCGGACATGAACAGGACAGTCTTCGGCTTCTCTTCCGTGTAATCCTTAATCCATTCCATCGGAACACTGTTAAAAGCTTTAATTACATGAGCACCCGGAGCATATTGGGCTACGATTTCACTTGAATTCTTTCCTGACCATTCGCCAAGTAGAGGTTCCGTATTTTCAAAACGGTTGGTAGCATCAATAAGAACACGGCCTGTCCAGTCAGGAACCATTGACAAAGCAGCAGGCATTTGCGCCCACGTCACGCATAATATTACAAAGTCCTGCTCAGCTGCTTCTGACGGTGTTCCGGATTTTGCGCCAGCACCAAGCGAGCTTACCAGATCTGAGAGCGTTTCGGGACCACGACTATTACTGAGAATAACTTCATGACCGTGAAGCAATAGATGTTTCGCCAGCGTTTGAGCAACTGTTCCAGCACCAATAAAGCCAAATTTCATAACGCACCTCCAAAAACTTATCGATCTACTACGACTCCTTTTATTAATTCTTTGATTTTCTTCATGGCCACAAGTCTTATTATGTTCCATCCATAACTTTTAAAATAGTACGTACTTTTATGTTATATAGTAACCAAAAAGTGATAATTGTGATGAAGTGCAGAATAAATGGGTCAATGAAATTACTCTATTCTACATTTAATCTCCGATATTCATCCTTACTCAAGTTCTTCTCTGCATAATTTTGGCCCCAATCACAAAGAGCTCGCAAAGTGGGTTCAAGTGACATACCCATTTCTGATATTGAATATTCCACTTTTGGTGGTACCTGATTGTACATTTTTCTTATAATCAAATTAGCACTCTCCAACTCCCGCAACGACTGGACTAACATTTTCTGAGATATTGTGGGTATGAGCCTTCTCAATTCACCGGTCCGTTTAGGACCTTTTATTAAATAATACAGAATAAGAGGCTTCCACTTCCCGCTAATGACATTTAAAGTGATTTCCAGATCACAATAAAAAGTTTTCAATTTAAAAAACACTACCCTTCATTAAATTTCCATTATTATAATACATGATAACCCTATTACTTGTTGATCTAACGGGAAACGATAGTTGAACATAAAGGGTTTCACATATTAGTCATGACTAATATGTGAAACCCTTTAATATATCTATCTTTCTTAAATTTAGGTCTTGATAACCTAGTAAAATTAAGTATTAGACTGACGCTGCCTCACTAAGGATACAGGTAGGATAGCGCATAAGCCACTGGTATGTTCAGTACCTTACTCTAGATGCTAATTGCTCTTGGGCTTTTTCGATGGGCAACATTTAATAAAATAGGTCGGGCTCATCTGAGCCTGGCAGCCGGTACATACATAGACTGTTTCACCGTTATGTGTAAGCTTCCGAATTGGCTGGGTAGAGAAGAGGTTGGGCTCATCAATAAACTCTAGGAAGAATTGTTTTTGTAACTGCTTCCGGGTCTCCCATTCAATTTCTTGCCCAGGTAAGTAATTGTGCACGTCTCGAAGCCAAATCTCAAATCGGTGCATGATCTCGGTATAAGGACCGTCTCCATTCTTGATGCTTCCTTTTGTAGGATATGCAATGCCAAGCGAATCTGACCACTTCAGATTACCGTTTCTTCTGGCATAAAGACGACTACTCTTCTGACTCTTTCTTTGTATATCTTGACACAGGTTGCAAAGCTGCAACGAGCCATTCCGTTCAGCAAGCGCAATATCTTGGGGAAGTCTCGCGTAAGATTTCTTGCAGGCGGTACAATCCAATATATGTACGATCGGTGGGTCAGAGTCTCTACGCTGTGAAGTGTTAATGAGATGAGCGGCTGCTCGAAGGTCCATCGTAACTCCTCCTAATGTGTACTGTCTACATGACACATTTTACACACCGGGAATTAAATGTGTCAAGTCGATTGTACACAAAACTGCCGCGACTCAGATTTAGTCTATTTAATCTCTTCTTCAACCTCCACTTGCTAATAGTTGAAAGTCCTACAAATGATATTTTCTTTATTCCATCTTTGCGGATTCAACAAAAGCAGACGATCATGATGGTGAACTGCTTCTCTGGGTTTTATGAAGGATAATTAATTTGTCTGTCTGGATATCGTCCCGAAATATTCCACAACTACCTCACGGAATTCGAGAGCAGCCCGCGAAATGTACCGACTCCTGTGCCATAACAAAGCTATCTCCCGTACCAATTCATGATTCTCTACTTTGAGATATTTGATATGTTCCCCAGAATACCTTGCGGTACTTGGTATAAAGGCTATGCCAATTCCCGCTTCTACTAGAGAACTTAGCCTTGCAGGTTCGTCACCCTCATACACATATGTAGGTACAAATCCAACCGATTTGCATATAGAATCCACCAGATCACGAGTACCGTAGCCTCTTTTTACACCAACAAAACATTCATCCCTTAGCTCAGTCAAAGATATGCTGTTTCGGTTAGCAAGCCGATGCCCTTTGGGAACAGCTACAAGAATCGGGTCGATGAACATGATTTGACATTCAATGTCTTCCCCTTTTATAGGAGGTGAGGACAAGCAAAAATCAACCTCTCCTCTATGAAGAAGCGTAACCATTTCCTGCGTGGTGAGCATTTGCACATGAAATTGGATATCGGGACGCTTGTTCCGAAAATCTCGAAGGATCTGAGGCAATGTGCTTGCGGTGGTCACCGCCAATTCGAGTGTGCCATGTTCTTGGCTGGACACATCGCTAATCTCCTGCTTCCCCTGTTCCAATTCAAACAACGCCCTTTCAGCACGGCGATAGAATCTGCTTCCAAACTCATTCAATCGCAGTTTCCTCCCTATTCGATCGAATAACGGGACCCCCAAATCCTCCTCCAAGCGCCCAATCGTTTTGCTTAGTGACGATTGAGTGACATGCAGACTTCGTGCTGCTTCAGTCATATGTTCCAAACGAGCTACCTCGAGAAAATATTTCAGTTGAAGAAGTTCCATTTCACACTCTCCTTTCATTCCCTTGAGTCAATGAAATCATAACATAAAATGCATTGGAATAAATAAATGATTTCAAGTACGATGATGACACTAACATACAGATCGGAGGGATAAAAATGAGTATTCGCAATAGGTGGTTGATGATCTCCGTTGGACTAGGGATTCTATTGAACCCATTAAATTCTTCAATGATTTCAGTTGCTATTCCAAGGCTACAAAATGTGTTCCAACTCGACTTTACAGTGGTATCCTGGATCATTTTTTCTTTCTACATTGCGAGTGCTATCGCTCAACCTATCATGGGAAAAGCTAGCGATTTATTCGGTAGGAGGAGGATATTTCTTAGCGGGCTTGTTGTATCCTTCGTTGCATCATTATTAGCTCCACTATCCCCAAACTTTGGTTGGCTCATCGTGTTCCGCATTGTGCAATCCATCGGAACAAGCATGATGGTTGCGGTTGGAATGGCCATTGTGCGAATTCATATTCGGGAGAAACAAGCGACTGCACTGTCAGTCTTGTCCATATTCCTATCCGGAGCGGCAGCGATTGGCCCCTTTATTGGCGGGGTCATCATTCACTGGTGGGGCTGGCCTGCTATCTTTTTGGTTAATATCCCCTTCGTAGTGACAAGCTTTTTATTAGCTTGGAGGCATATTCCTAATGATGTTCCGTCTATGACATCCGTTGCTCGCAACATGTCCTTTCACAGATGGTCTGATTTGATTGATGCGCCAGGAGTTCTGCTATTCACCTTGGGTCTGGTTGCTCTGCTCGTTGGATTATTGTCCGCAAAATCATCTGGTCAAATTTCATTTAGTAACGTTATTGTCGGGCTGATTGGCTTCGTTGGACTGGGAGCTTTCGTGCGACATGAGTTAAAAGCGAAGGCACCCTTTATTCCTTTACGCACATTCGCTAAATATCCTGCAATGACTTGGGTCAATGTCGAATTCATGGTCGTTAACTTGCTTTTTTACTCTCTCTTTTTCGGGCTTCCGTCCTACTTGCAAATCGTACGTCATGTCAGCGAGTTCCATACCGGGATGCTCATGCTAAGCTTAGGCTTGTGCTCGCTCGTTGCTTCTCCAATGGCAGGACGATGGATCGATAAATCAGGACCTCCACCAGCATTGCTTATGTCCGGAATGCTGATGACATTTGGTTCCGTATGGATCGTGATCATGACACTGGATCAGACTTCACCGGTTATCAGTGTGTGTCTGGCTTTAGCTGCATTCGGTATTAGCAACGGGTTAAACAGTGTCGCTATGCAATCGGCCTTATTCAAAAGTTCACCAAAAGAAATTATAGGTGTAGCATCTGGAATATTTAATACCTCAAGATACCTGGGAACCATTCTCTCTTCATTACTCATTAGCAGCGTAATGGGAGATAACTTCAGCTTCGAGGGATTTCGAGTACTTGGGATTATTCTCACGTTAATTGCATTATCCTTGGTATTCGTAAATTGGCGTCACAAGGAGTCCGGGCAGTTGCATGAGTCCTAGTTATCTGACAGATGTAGCTTACCCTTCGTTACCTCAACAGAAAGCGGTAACTGATCGTGAGAATCGGCTAAGCAGAATACTAATTAGATATATACCTAATCGTAAATGAGAACATGTTCTTGTCCATTTCGGCAATCGGTACAAGTTCTTGTCCCGTGCCCAGGACAAGAACTTGTACCGATAAAACAAAAAAGCCGCTAAAATAGCGACTTTCAATGGGACTATGTTCTTGTCCTTCGACAACACGGACCAATCTGCTGAATAACTATCGAGTTGTACCGATAAAATAAAAAAAGCCTCTAATATAGCAACTTCCAATGTGAGCATCTTATTGTCCCCCGACATAATTAACGGAAAGGCCAAGCGATGTCAAACCCTCTTCGATTGCCGGATTTATCATTCATCCTGGATTCCCGGCAAGTCATTATCTGAATCATACAGTTCCTGTGTGATATAGGTTGTCTAGCAGATCTATTCCAGCTCTACTCTCCTGATTGATTATGCATCTTCATGAAACAAACTATTTTCTCGTCAAGCTCCTGCGAGAGCATAACGATATCGTTGTGAAGTAGGTGGCGATCCCTGCTAAGTTCCTCAAGCTTTTTACGGTATTTCTCGATTTCTTGTGCCAATTTATTGATGTAATCGTTCATTGGAATCTCCGTCATTCGCACGTCCTCCTAATCCACGCAGGACCCGCCTTTTGCCAGTTCGCTATAGTCGTGATTCGTGAAATTAAAGCCATGAAGCAACTTGCTTGGAAACGGACCTAGTGATGCTGTCCGAGCATAATTTCATAATATTAGTGCACCGAGATGAGTTGAAATAGCTAATACTGCCGGAGCTGGACAACAAGGAAATAGATGTGTCGGCCAGCCAGTTCGGCAACTCGCTTGAACAGAAAACGGAGATAAAACTGATGATTGTTTTGAGTGATGAGACAGTTTATGTCGTCTGGATGATCATAAGCAATCTAGATAATTATTCCACGGAGCTTCCATCCCTTTGCCTCAGAGGAATCGGTCTTTCAGGCTAACTGATCGAGTTTTTGTTGTTTCTTTAATAAGAAAATCATGTCATCTTTGATTTGAGACAATTTTTTTTCAATTTGATTGCGATTATCCTGAAACATATCGATTTCATAGTCAGTAAAGTCTCTTTGTTGATCAGAAAACAACACGGTGAACCCGATCATCTTATCCTGATATCCTAATGGAGTGCAGCAATAGGATTTAAATCCGTCTTCCAACATTGCTTTCTTATGATTTAATGTAACGAGGTCTTCACTGCGATTAATATCATCTACAATTAATACGTTTCTGATGTATACCGGTACTTCCGATCCACCTAGAATATCTAGTTTCACATCAAGTCCATGCGAATATTCTTTATAACTTCCCGGCATACTCGGTCCAGCACCAAGCCATAATCTTTTTTCATTTTCTTCATATAAATATACAACACATAACATACCGTTTAATTTTTCTTCCATAGCCAGACAATATTGATTTAGATACATTCTAGTTTCAAGAGAAAGTTTTTCTTGCATCCCTATTAAATCTGCATGGTAGAGTTTTTCAAACAAGTTGGATAAATCAGTTTGTCCTTTATTCATCGGATGAATTTGTGCCAGTAATTTTTTTATTTCTTTGCTCAGCTTATAATGCTTCATGGATTCGATTATTTCTTCCATCTTTTTTATTTACACCTCGAATTCAAGCAATCTCAAGTTCTCGGTAACCCTTTCTTGCTTTTAGAACTACTCCGTTCTTGAACAACCATTTCAAGTAGATCATGAACGATTTGAAGATCATCCTCCGTTAATGGTATGCCATCCCAATGAAGCTTGGAATTCTTGAGAATCACTTTCGCATTCATATCTTTATCTTGGGGGGGATGAGGAATATTTGTTGCACCGATTATATAGTCAACGGATGTGTCAAACAGTATGGATAGCTTATGCAACACCTCGATCGGTGGCTGCCGATGATTTAGTTCATAACAGGCATAAGTGCTTTTAGCTACACCGATTGAGTCTGCAACCTCCTGCATAGTCATCTTTCTATTCTTTCGTAGTGTTTTTAACATAGAGACTCAAAGGACCCTCCTCTGGTAATGTTATTGATTGTATACAAAATCCAAGATTTTATGTTCAGAATTCCGTAAATCATAAAATTTCCCATTAGCCTCTACTAAAGGATTAATAAGGTCATCAGAATGAAGCATAACGATTCGAGCTACTTGACCATCTGTCAAAATCACATGATTGCCGACCATTCTGATCATCATGTTCAGTATGAAACAATGGACAACCATAGAGTCAAATAATTTATTGCCACTATTATAGATTTCCTCAAACACTTGATACAAAGGTATGGGTTTCTTGTATGTTCGTTCGGAGATCATGGTATGAAACACATCAGCTACTGCTATAATCTTGCTGTAAAGGGTAATCTTCACCCCCGCAATCCTAAACGGATATCCGCTGCCATCTTCTCTTTCATGATGCTGAAGAGCAACTAGGGCTTGTTGTTCCGTCATTCCTGAAATATTCTGAATCATCTCATACCCGAAATGAGTATGAAGTTTCATCTCGGCATACTCATCGGCATTAAGGCTACTTGTTTTATTTAAAATCGAGTCAGGGATTTTGATCTTTCCAAGATCATGCAATAAACCAGCAATTGCGAGATTGTGTAGTTCTTCATCCTTTAAACCTAACCATTTACCGATTAAATACGAGATGAGGGAAACACCTATACAATGACGATAGGTATAATTATCCTTCTTACTTAGCTCTAATATAACATTCGATAGGTTGTTGATACATAATTGTTGGATCTTCGGAATTATTGCTTCTTGTATATCTTGATTCGAAAGCTGTTCGGATTGGTAACGAATCTTCTCGAAGATCGCTTGAACTTCTAAAACCGCTTCTTTTGTTAAGATTTCCGTAACATATTGGGGATCTTCTTTCCATAAATCGATACCGTGCTGATGCAAGAGATTAATATGGTGATGGTCCAAAATACAGTTCTGTGAAAGAAGCAAGCTGCCTTGCCTCGAATAGATGTTTCTTTTTAACCTTCTCCCGATGAACTGATCAATATGAATCACCCGCCTTCCAATTATGTCGTTTAAAGCTGTTGCGGTCAAACGTTTTACCCTCAATTGGCTCAAAGATGTCCATACTATATCGATCAACGGTGACCCGTCCTTCAAACATTTTCCTAATTATAATCTTATTCCCTGCCTTAAGACTGGTTGCAACGCCAGTAATCCCACCTACATACATGGCAGATATGGTATCACCTGCTTCAAGTTTTGAGCCTCGACATACAGCGTTGTCCAACAGGAAAATGATATTCCCTGCTGAATAGAGATCACATTGAATAACTCCTTCTTTTCGAATCAGGATATCTCCATTGGACTTTAATGTCGAGTTCTGACCTTGGTTAACATTAATCTGCACATGGGATTCCTGACTTAAGGCAACTCTCATGAATGCTTCTTTTAAAATCCGAACAAAATCTTCCATACGAGGAGCAGTCATAACTTCAACAATTTTTGGGGACTGTAAGAATAACTCCAAGTAATATTTTAATTGCTGTAAATCATTTATATTATAAGTCTGTAAACTTGAAACAACCTCAAGCAGTTCCTTTACGAAATCCCGGACTTGCTGGAATTTACTCTCTGTAATTAACAACAACACTTGTCCGTACCGCACCTGCATGTTTTTTTACTGATTTCATAAATCAATATCCTTACGTTTTCCATCATTATTTCTAGAATTTCCATCAACTGTTTAGAACTATTATAGAGCCTGTTGTAGAACATACCAAAATACCCGGAATATAAATGACTTCCAATGAAGCTACCCTTCACTGCAATACTGCCAGTAGCTGTTAATGTCGAATTGAAAACACTGCCAGACACATAAATGTTACCGAGGGATTCAATAATCATGTTATCCATAACATCGCCATGAACGATCACATCACCAGCAAACACGATATTACCTGTTTGTAAATCAACATTACCGTGTACTACATAAGCGGTGTTGATATCAAAATATTTAATTTGATTACCTGTGACTCGAGGTCTCCCCTCTTTCCGAGCGATAACGATGAAATCTGATGTAATTTCTACATTATCCTGACCAGCAATGCGTATGTCCTTGACTGGATCGGGAAGCAGCACATTGCCAAATACATCATACCCTGTCAGTCCTTCAACTGCCGGTGTCTTCTTAGCAATGACATCTCCGCTCTTAACAGAGGGAATGTTCATATGATTTTTATAATCCATTCCCCCTCTTACCTCGTTAAAGATGTTCACAATATTTTCAGAAAAGAACAGATCCAGTAGGGCATCCTTACCTTGAACGGGAGCCATACCTCTTCCGATTATTATTGGTTTAAAAGAAGGTTGCATGATTTCGGCCTGAATCGCTGCTACATCAAGATTCATTTTAATGTTCATATTTTCAACTATCGTAAGAATATCTTGTAGGTTTACAATTTCTAAAATAATATTTAAATCTTCCTCTGCAGTGAGTGTTACATTCAATGAGGGAGTCTTCTGTTCTAACAACCACGCACACCTCTGTATGCGATTTATGGTCAAATAGGCTTCTAATTTATCTTCTGAGACCGATACCTCAAATAGAGAATTCTCTTCAATCTTCCACTCTACCACACTCTCAGAAGAAACCTTCGTTTCCTTACTGATCTCTTGGCCATCCACCAACAGCTTAACAGGCGAGTTTGCTTTAATAGTCGGGAATTGGCCACCATTGGTTGGGTTCCCCACGATGATTTTCCCATGTTCCACCTTAATATACCCATCTGAGACCTCATAATCAGTGTTCATACTATGGGAAACTGATGGGGACGCTCCTGTCCCTTCCATTTCCTGAGAACGAGAAACTTGGTCTAGTTTTTTTAATAGCTTTAATATCTCCTGTTCATTGATAGAATCTGACATAGGGAAACCCTCCCTTGCTATATTGACATATGTTTAATGAGTGTAATTTAGCGATCAGCTATTTGAAGTGTTAGAGGATTGTGCATTATGTATTTAAATTTTTAGCTTTATTATATTTGCGAATCGCAAACATTTCAATAATTCTACACAATTTGACATAAAAATCTTTTTGGAACAAAAGGCGAGTATGAGCTTTGAGTTTATTCTGATTGTTTCGACTACATACCCTTGACGTTATCCTTCACTTAAATCATCGCAGAGCGAACTTGATGGACAATCCCGAATTCGCACAGTTCCTAGGGATGCAACTAACTTTCGTCATCAGTATGTTGATGATTGCACCCGCAACAATAACGTTCAGATATACTGCATCTCTTCCTACCGTCCATTTGCGGAGCCTGCTTTGTGTTTCGGATCAGAATCCCTTCCGAGGGCAAATGGACCTCTGCTGACAAGCGGCCTTCTGGTTTACATGGCTGCTGGTATTGATCTATTATCGCTGGCAGTGATCGGCAGGGAAGCCTTGATGTATGAAGCTTCGCGGCAGAACGCTTTAGGGATGGCGTTAATCTGTCCGATTCTAGTTACTTTCTTGACCTTCATCGTGTCAGGCGCCACTCATAACATATTAATTAGCCTTTTTATCACCGTGTCTGATCTGGGTGTTGTCCATGGAAATATTGTAATGGGGAATATCGCGGTTCGGACGTCCTGTTCGTTCATGTTAATGCTTTGAGCATAGCCGCGAGAATATTAAGAACACCAGATCATTTTTTATCCATTACCGGCTTCCGCTGAGCGAATTTGTCAGCGGCTCCATAAATGTCTTGTAATGTACCTCGACCTTCATTTGCGGCCATTCTTTTTGCCAATCCTTTCTTTCGATCCGACTCTGAAAAGCCCCTGAAGCATATGATCCCATGTTTAAAGGATCCACTTTCAGCTCCTGCATTTTTTTGAAAAGCGATACGGTTTGTTTATCCATATAGGCTCCGATGTTCCGGTTAAGCTCGTCTAACTGGGTAGGGTCCAGTAAATCTTTTTTTCCGTGGTACTCCTCGATACGGCATCGGATTTCCGTGTTAATTGTTACTCTCGTCTGTCTGCGGTCCACCTTCCAGTCGGACTTGGCATGGACATCGCTGACGTTGACCGACAATTCTGGCAGAGAAAGATCCTGAAGGCGATGATTTTTGTACTGAATTTGGAACATTTGTTCTTCGGTTCGGCTCAATACGGAAACCAGCTTATCTTTACGGAATAGACCGGTTCCCTCATAAGTTAAGTTATTCTGATCCGCCTGAAATACGGGCAGAACCGGATCCGCAAGCGGTGAATAGAGATTTTTCATAAATTGATGCAGATTGACGACGGTCATTTCCCCAGGGCTTCTGCTTTCATAATGCTTGAAGTTGCGATATATATAATAATCGATAAGCGGATCCTTCTTAATCTTCTTTTGCAAGTACCCCTGTAAATCTCCCCGATATACGGCCAAATAAAGGCGCATGGACAATTTGGGATCCGCTAGTATGGTGTCGATAATGGGACGCATCCCTTGCCTTGCAAACTCCTCGCTGATGAACAGGACCCGTTTCTGGCCGGTCTTCAGCTCCCGATGATAGCTTCGGTTAAATTCTTTTTTGCCCTCCTTTAGAAGATCGGTATGAAGTGTTATCATCTTTTTCTCTTCTCTGCCTAGAGGAGGTACCAGAAAGCTTATTTCCAGCATGCCGTCCTGACCCTGATCGATGGTCCAGAGAATGATAGGTGCGATTTCTTCAATAATATTGTAATCCCGGCTTGAGCATCCTGGAGTTGCAAATAGAATACCCGCCATAGCCCATAATGCGGCTTTCGTTCTCCAACTCATGTTAGGCACGCCCCTTTATTCTTACTGCGGCTATCATAAAGGCGGGTACCGCCAAGAAGGATACCGCAGCGAAACAGGCCTGAAGCACCGGCCAAAAATGTCCCTGCGTACCGGATTTCCAGAACCAATGGTAGACGATGAGCATGCATAGAAACAGTACCATGAAACTCGCAATGAATCCGGATCTGCTGGTTGGTTTCTTGGCTTTCCCCGCAATGATTCGGAGAGAACCGTAGAACAGCAGAATGAGCATAGCAATGGCAAACACATAGTGGAAAATATGGATGCAAATCATCATGATATCCAGACGTTCGAAGATCGGCGATTGCAAATAGCGAACCATGTTGATGACCGGGTAGCTGCTTTTTCTCAAATATTCCTGCCCAAAATACAACGTCGACGCGATAAACAGTGCCAGGTATTCCAAAATCGTCAATGCGTTCCCGATCGCCATCGGCCTAAGCAGCTTGTCCCGGGGGCTGAACCAGGCACCGATGCATATGAGGTATTCAGGTCCAGACAGCGATGCCCAGATCAGCAGCATGCCCTTCCAAATCCCTTCGTCACGTTCCATTGGAATGATCGGGTACAGATCATGTATCGAGGCGATAGGAGGCAAGAAGAAAGGAATGTACAGCACTATCAACCAGAACGAGCATAAATAGGCAATGAAGATGAAACGAATTGTCTTCTCCATGCCTTTCACGGCCAGATAGCAGCCAACAGCAAATAGGAAAGCAAGCAGCCATTCCCTCTGGATGGACGGCAGCACGAATTGATGTATGATTTCGGTATAGCCAAGCGTAATCACCGTAATCTTGACAAAGATGAACAGCATTCCGATGAAGGAGAACAAACGAACCTTCCTTTCGCCGAAAAGCTCGACAAAACCGGTATAGCCTTTGCTGGCATAGGGCGAAGCGAACCATTTGGCAAGCAGCATCAAATTAATGTTGGATATAATGCCAACAGCGATGATGGCCCAGACCATATAGGGATGAACCAGATACTGGGGCATAAGCAGCACAAAGTACAGCATTTGAAGGCGATTCACGATCAGAAAGATATACTTGCCGCCAAACGTGGAATCTCTCTGGAACAACGATATTTCTGACACGCGATCATCTCCTTCGGCTGTATCTCCATTTTTTCAGGGGGTTCAAAAATAATGGCCGGCTTCTTAATAATGGCATAGGAGCCCGGATGAAAAGATCCTTCCAATCTCTCCAGAAAAAAGGGGCGACCGGTGCAAAATAAGGCTGTCTGAGGGAAGATAGCCCATTCAGGTGGATGAGCAGCAGAATAATACCCAGCACGACTCCCAGAAGTCCGAGGTAAGAGGCTAGAATGAGCAAAGCGAAATGAACAATCGTATTGGCTTTCGTGATCATATAGTTAGGCACCAGGAATGAAGCGATGGCCGAGATTCCGACAAGCACGATCAGCACCTTGCTGGCAAAGCCTGCTTCGACTGCTGCTTGGCCAATCACGATCCCCCCGATGACCCCCAGCGTTTGGCCCGACTTGGCGGGCATCCTTAGGCTGGCTTCTTTCATGATTTCCAGCGTAATCAGCATGCAGCAGGCTTCCCAGAAAGGCGTAAATGGAAGCTTGCTCCTGGAATCAAGAAGCACGAACAGGATCTGCAGCGGAACCATTTGATAATGGTGGGTCGTTAATGCCACATATAGCGGAATTAATGTGATGGAAAGAATGAAGCTTAGATAGCGGACTAGCCGAAGGAAGCTGGCCACGAGCCAGCGGTTAATATAATCCTCGGGGGAATGGAACAAATGGAAGAACGTCATGGGAGCGATCAGAACAAAGGGCGTACCTCCCACCATTATGACAAGCTTACCCGTACCGAGGTAGTATGCTGAAGCATCCGGTCGGTCGGTCTGCATAAACTGCGGAAAAACGCTGTGGACATGGTCTTCCATAAAAAAACCGAGATGGGACGCTTCCAGAATCATATCATAATCAATAGCCTCGATTTTCTCTCTGGCTATGGCGACATGCTTCGGATTAGTAATTCCTTCCATGTACATGATCACGATCGTGGTTTTGCTGAGGGAACCAACTGAGTATTGTTCGGTTTTCAGATCAGGCGTCGGTAGCCGCCTGCGAATGAGCGTGATGTTTTCATCGATTTTTTCGCTGAAGCTGTCTTTAGGCCCTAAGATAATGGTTTCCGTATCGGAAGACTCGATGCTGCGACCCAAGGAACTCGGCAGAGACACCGCCCACCACCGGTCAATTCTGTCGTCGTGCACCAGCACCGAGCCCTGCATAAGAAGCAGCTTCGCTTTCTGCTGACTGGTAACTTCCGAAATGCTGGACGCGGTGATGCATTCGCAAACTGTATTATCGGAAAGGACACTAAGCGGCCCGATGACGGATTCATTCAGGCGCTCTAGATCGATTAATGTTCTTATATAAAAGAGAGTAATTGTCCGCTCGTCAAGAGCCGGACGTTTAATGACTTCCGCATCGGACATATTGACTATTATCTGTCTGAGGGCGTCCATTGTTAATGGGATTTCATTCTTTCCCGGGGAATCCTCGTTGCTGCGGTCAAGCACGTTCGTTACCTTGTTCCATACCATGGTTACCATCACCTGAACATGTATTTTGCACAACGTGGTTATTATGAACGTTTGCAGATGATTTCATCCAAGCAATTGGTTGGCTTAAATCTGAAATTTTCAATAGAAGCTGTTTTACTATTAGCAATACCAAGTACAAATCAACAAACGGTGGTTCTAAAAATAATGAGGACAACACGTTTAGAATTGTGTCACAAGCCAAAGAACCCTTGATTTATCAGAGGTTGCATTGTTTTTGTGAATATGTAGTTTACATAGTAAAAGATCAAGTTTTATATTCGCTTCTGTATCAGCGGCATTACGGGGACGAAAAACAAATACAATGAAGCCGACGGTAGCTTTAACATGATGTATACCGTTTCCCTTCCTGAGTTGCGTTCGCTGCTTAATCATATCCGGATTCGATAAAGTTTTTTGGAAATGCCGAGACAGATCAAAAAACAAAAAGCTTCGGCACAAGCCGAAGCTTTTTGAAGGTGACTCTCCCTGTTCTATGACAAAAACGTTCCTCCGAGCGTCTCGCAGGTCATTTGCCCGTGCGGAGAATATCGGCGTAAGTTCGGTAACATCATACACAGCGTCTACTCGACATAGACATACGACCATACCTCGACAGTAGTGACACTACTTGTAACCGAAAAAGAAGGAGAATCTCTGTCAAGCCTATCTGCGCAAAGACCGTTTTA
The DNA here is from genome assembly GCF_000204455.1 of Paenibacillus sp. HGF5. Taxonomy (NCBI): domain Bacteria; kingdom Bacillati; phylum Bacillota; class Bacilli; order Caryophanales; family Paenibacillaceae; genus Paenibacillus; species Paenibacillus sp. HGF5. The sequence goes on from NZ_AEXS01000145.1 coordinate 20,461, forward strand.
TTGTTGGTCCGGCAGACGTAATGCATTTGCTGAAGTTTGCGCTTGTTCTAAAAATTCCTCTGCTTGGGTCAATTGCTGCCGGGCCCTCTCCAAAGCTTGTGAATTTGTTGCATTAGATTCATTTAACGAGCTTATTGCCTGATTTAAAGCTGTCTCCACCTCAGAAACCGCGTTAGATGCATGCTGCTCCAGTGTATTTCCACTAGAGTTAAGTGAACCCTCTGCCGGTTTTCTTGCATTTTCGGTGGCTAGATCAATTTTGTTTTTATTTGGCACAGTGAGTCCTCCTCCCTTTTGCAAGATCATTTAAAACAGAAATAAGTATCGGATTAAGATTTTGTTTATATTCTTGCAACTGTATGGGAATATTCGGATCTTCCAGCTCCCGCAATCCATTTTAGTATAAGATCCGATTCGTTGGAAAATCTAACGTTGAAGAAAAAAGGAGGTGATCATTTCTCCATGAACAAACCAACACTAGCGCCGCACGAATCGATGGAACTGCATGAAGCTTTAAACTTTAAAACGCTGTGCCTCGCCAAGTCAAAACTGATGCAAGGCCTGGTCTTTGACCAAGAGCTAAAAGCTTTAATGCAGAAAGACGTCATTCAATCCATACAACAGATCGACGAGCTGCAAGCAATTTACGCGAAAGCTCCTTTCCAAGCACCTGTTCCGAGTAGTCCGACACCTATAACACATTAAGGGGAGCTCAAATGAATACCGATTATTTAGACCCGATTAATTCATTAAATATGCCGGAAATGGCAGATATGACTTTTGCCATGGACTTCCTTGTTCGTGCCAAGGAAGGTGTGCGTAATTTGTCCATCGCCCTGACGGAAGCGGCTTCACCGGATGTAAGAGCCCTTCTGCACACTCAGCTTAAACAAGGTATTGCTATGCACCAAGAAATCACGGAGCTCATGATTCGCAAAAAGTGGTTCCATCCTTACGAACTGAACGAACAGTACCAACTCGACCAGCTTTCAGCGAAAAATACGGTGATGATCGGGCAGATGAATTTGTTCCCGGATGATACGTCGCGTAAAGGGATGTTTGATCGGACCCCAGATGAACATATTGGAGGACATAAAGCATGAAGGCGGTAACGTATCAAGGGATTAAGAATGTCGTGGTCAAAGAGGTGCCGGATCCGAAGATAGAGAAACCGGACGATATGATCGTAAGAGTCACCAGTTCCGCCATTTGCGGTTCGGACCTTCACCTGATTCACGGAATGATCCCTAACCTTCAGGAAAACTATGTCATCGGGCATGAGCCGATGGGGATCGTAGAAGAAGTAGGTCCTGGAGTGACCAAGGTAAAGAAAGGCGACCGGGTGATCATCCCTTTCAACATCGCATGCGGAGAATGCTTTTACTGTAAGAATCAGCTGGAAAGCCAATGTGACAATTCAAACGAACACGGGGATATGGGCGCATATTTCGGCTACTCCGGAACGACCGGCGGATATCCTGGCGGGCAAGCCGAGTATTTACGGGTTCCATTTGCCAATTTTACCCACTTTAAGATTCCTGAAAACTGCGAACAACCGGACGAAAAGCTCAGCTTGATCGCTGATGCCATGACGACGGCATTCTGGAGCGTAGACAACGCCGGCGTAAAGAATGGAGATACGGTCATCGTGCTCGGCTGCGGTCCGGTCGGACTCCTGGCCCAGAAATTCTGCTGGCTGAAAGGAGCTAAGCGGGTTATAGCCGTCGACTATGTCGATTACCGCTTACAGCATGCGAAGCGAACGAACCATGTGGAAATCGTAAACTTCGAACAGGATAAGAATATTGGGAACACTCTCAAGGAAATGACCAAAGGCGGCGCCGATGTCGTGATTGATGCGGTAGGAATGGACGGCAAGATGAGCGACCTTGAATTTTTAGCCAGCGGTTTGAAGCTGCAAGGCGGCACCATGAGCGCATTTATCATTGCATCTCAGGCTGTCCGCAAAGGCGGAACCATTCAAGTCACTGGGGTATACGGCGGACGCTATAACGGATTCCCGCTCGGTGACATCATGCAGCGAAACGTGAATATCCGTTCCGGACAAGCTCCGGTCATTCACTACATGCCATATATGTACGAGTTGGTTACGTCTGGCAAAGTGGACCCTGGCGACATTGTTACGCACGTCATTCCGCTCAGTGAGGCCAAGCGGGGCTATGAAGTGTTCGATACGAAAACGGACGATTGCATTAAAGTCATCTTAAAGCCTTAAATATGAATAGATACATGGGAGGACAATCTGAATGAATTCCACTTTCGCTTTGCATGAGATGCTCGAGGTGCATGAAATAGCTGCGTTCAAGACGGTTTGCATGACTAAATCTAAGACCATGCAAGCTCTGGTAACCGACCCGGAGCTCAAGCAAATTTTGCAACAAGATGCGACATTATCACAACAGCAGCTTCAGGAGCTCGGTGGAGTGCTGTCAAAAGCGACTGTATAGGAGATTAAAAAAATGAACCCAATATTAGAACACATGACTGGTCTTCATATGCTGACCGATGACGTGATCGCAATGGATTTTTTGATGAACGCCAAGAGCAGCGTCAGAAACTACGCCATGGCTGTGACCGAATGTGCCACCCCCGAAATCAAGCAAATTTTGATGAAACAGCTCGATGAAGCCATAGACTCTCATGAGAAGATATCAAATTACATGGTGCAGCATGGCTTATATCATCCCTACCATATTCCAGAGCAAATTCAGCTCGATCTGAAAAACATTCAAACTGCTATGAACATTCCGTCCTGACACAGTTTTTCATCCCGGCAAAGGCTTAAAACGACGATGGTCAGGTCCGTTTTTGATTTTAGCCGGAGACTTCAGAGAACATAATGTTCCCCGTTATAGTCAAACAGGTTCACGTCAAAGACGGGCGAACCTTAAGGCAAAGCATTTTGTGAGATGGCCCTTTCCGCAAAACTGCGGAGGGGCTTTTGCTTCTAGGAAGCAACATTTTCCCGCCAAGTACACCATCGTCATCCGACCTCATAAAGCCCTTAATTATTTGCTGCCCTAACGTTTTCGGGGTCAGGTGACCAGTTGCGGGAATATATCATAATTTTAACTGACAAAAAAGGTAGCTCCCTGATGAGGGATAGCTACCTTCGTTTAAGATTATTATGAGAAGGTAGGAGCAGGGAATTCATCAATTCTCATACGAAGTAAACTATATGGTTTTTCCCGCAAGTCTCTTCCATAATGAAATCTCGCCTGCCGATGTAATTGATTCACAATGACATATAAGTATTGATCGGGGCCAATCGAAAAAGTATCCGGCCATAAAATTCTCGGGTCATGCGCGATGGTTTCCATTGCGCCATTCGGCAATATCTTTCGGATACTGTTGTTTTCATAGTCTCCCGCATAAATTGTTCCTTTTGCGCCGGTGATCATTCCATCAGACGCACCTTTTTCTCCCCAATACTTCACATATTGGGATAGATTCATGTCCTGTATTCTTCTGTCTCTTAGGGCTTCTGTTGAGATTGAGAACAGTTGACGACTGGTTAGCGGAGCATAAAATAAAACCTTTCCATCAGGAGAAATCGCTAAACTATCGGAAGCCAATCTAAATGGGAAAGTTGAGCCGTCCGGGTTTCGATTCATCAAAATTTCACCTTCTACTTTCGGTAAATAATAGGGATCAGGTGAAGTTGATTCTGCCCCATTTAATCGTCTAAACGCGTTCCCAATTTCTAAATCTACGACGATAATAGCCCCTGGCCCTCTGGAAGAAGAATCCGTTATATATGCATATCCTGCCCTTCCAACCCGAAAATCCAAACGGACATCATTCAGATAAGTTGTTGGCAAGACAACATCTTCTGTAAAGGTATATACTCTCCTTATTGTATTCGTGCTTAAATCAACAGCAACTAATTTTGCTCCCCCTTGAATAGGTTCAGAAAAATTTGGTGCCCCTGTATCTAGTACCCAAAGTGTTCCTCTTCCATCAGCAACGATACTTTGGACACTGACGAAAGACATTGTGATATTACCAGTACTAACCATATTGTTTTCTATACTGGGATAAGGCTGCAATTCACCCTCCACAATTTCCGCCACAGTAAATGGAACGTCGTCTCCCCATTTCGGAAAACAAACAAAAATACGACCGGTTTCGGAAACGCTGACACCTGTAGGCATTGCCCCATAAAAAGCATGCACCAGTTCAAACTGCCCAAAATATTTTTCCATAGGTAACATAGGTTGAATGATATCCTCCTCATCAAATCCGAACGGATATCAACTATATATGATGAAATTTTTTTGTAGTGCCTGGTTCTTGATAAATTTTTCTATCGTGTTGGATGCTGTGGGTATCAACTTCCCATTATTAAAAATGTTGGTTTTATTCTCACTATTACGAAAGGCAGTCTGAAGATAAATTTCAGTTCGGATTGTTTCTTACAGATTGCTAATCTAATCTGCCCGTTAGTTTAATAAAAGGGCGCGGCTTCTCATGTACTATGTTTTTGTCACCTGACAAGTTTAGATGACACGTGTCTATTCATTATTCACAAAATTCTGCCCTCTTCTATTTGTTTCTAAAACATAAGTATAGTTAGATACTTATCTAATCGCTAATTGGACGATGTTCTTGTCCTTTTCGGCAATCGGTACAAGTTCTTGTCCTCGACTCGGGACAAGAACTTGTACCGATAAAACAAAAAAGCCGCTACAATAGCGACTTTCAATGGGACCATGTTCTTGTCCCCCGACACTTCTCGGGTTTTTGACGTCTTCGTTATTCAGGAGGTGTTGTAAAACTATAAATAGGTTAAACCTTTGGTTTTTTCCGGTAACTCAGTAGGAATATTAAATCAATATAACGCTAATACTGGATGAATTATGTAGGTAGTTTTAATACTTGATGGTCTTACCTTCATTGTTCTTCAGGCCAAACTTAAAAAGCACGAGCCGACACTTAATCGGCACGTGCTCACTGTAAACTCCCCTCATGGAAACTATCGGTTTATTGCTGCTTTAACTCAACTTTTTTGCTTGTTGCATATCCTATTAAAGTACCAATCAAACTGACAGTATAAACGACTATAACACAAATGTATCCAAATGCTTCGTATGAAACGGAGGGCAAGAAGTATCTTAGCCCATAAACAGGTCCCAAGATGATTATTCCTACCGGTATTGAAAAAAGCATTGAATCAGTGAGGTACATTACAAAAACACAAGCAACAGAGACAAGACAGTAAACAGAGCTAAACTTTATAAAACCAGTGTTCTCTTTGTCCCTGAAATTAATATAAAAACCCCATAACATCCACAAAAGCAAAAAGATAACTGTGCTCACTAAATGCATAGTAGAGGGTGGATTGCCTTTTAAGTAAGCACTAAAATTAATGATTGTAAACGGTATACTTAGGAGTAAAGCTATAAATAATTTTAAAATCATGGTTTACTCGTCTGAACCAGGGTGAGGTAATTTTTCTGTGTTCGTGGGGTCACTTGAGTCGCTCTGTGCTCATCTTTATTTGCAAGAGTAGCTTTTGAAACATCCCAATATGAACTGCTCCCATATACTTTAAAGTTTGCCCATTCATAGATATATTCTACAACGCCATCACATCTCATTTCTGTGATTTCGCTTGGATCAACATATGTCCCGACTTCAAAGTCTTTGTAATTAACTTGGAATGCAAGACTGTAGGAAATATTTTCAGTTTGTAACGTTCTAGCTGTCCCAACGAATGTATCTCTGTTGGCTGAAGTTACAGTACCATTTGGACGATACACCCCAATGAAGTTTTTACCATTTAAAAACCCCACGTATGTGGTAAAATCCACATAACCTGAGCCCGAGTGATGAATGATCGGATTTGTGTAGGAGTTTGTATCTGGTTTATTCATAATGCCGGCGTGGTCCGTTGCATTAAAGAAAACACCATCTCTATAAATAGCATAACCTTGATTGCCCGTAGCTGCATCGACATTATTTGATCCAAGACCCGCTGCAGCAGAAATCATGAAAGATGCAGCCAAAGCAAACTTAATTCCCAATTTTGTTTTTTCATATTACTTCCCACCTCCTACGCTATCCAACCACTTATGATTTCCTTTGGTACCTTCTTCTTTAATATGAGCAAGTGCCTTTTCTCCACGTTCGCGCAAGTTATCATCTTTAACGTTCGATATCACAGTATTTAAGGAATCGTAGAGATCGGTTATAGGGTGCATCTCCATAGCATTGATGATTAATTCAATCTCTTCTAAGCTAGGATCATTTAACAAAATCTCATTTAAAACATAAAAGTTCTGGTCAATTGCGTAGACAATTAACTCACGATCGACATTGCTTTGTTTGAGAATCGTTAAAATTGCCTCTTTTGATCTCAAATCTGATGTCGCAAAGAATGCTGAATCTTTCAATTTAGGACTGTAATTTTCTGAATTGATAATATCAAGGCTGATATTAATCAATTCAGTTGCTTGTGAGTTCTGAGATAGGCTGGCCTTTTCACTGTTGTTGCTCTTAATATAGTGAGAAGTTGCCTTCAGTGCAGCGGAGATTTTTTCCTCAGGATAATTTTTATACTCGTTAAGGATATCCTGGGAAAGACTTAATGCTAGCTCTTTATCCAAAGATCTTAGTTGTTTCATGGCTTGAAACGAAAGCATTTCCTCTTGGTCCAATACCAAAGATTCTAATAAAGGAACATCCGCTTTTTCAAAATGGGTTGTTGCGATGATTTTCTCCTGTATTTCTCTGTCAAAAGATTTATCTTTCAGCAGTTCCTTCAGTTCATTATTTCTATTGTTTTTGTTCTTCGCTTGATACAATTCCAACATTGCATTTCTTGTTACTATAGTTTTTTCCGTATCTTTAATTAGAGATAAGAGCTCTTCATTTGAAAATTCATCATCACGATCAAAAAGTTCGGCTGCAAAAGGAATTAATTCATTAACATTTGTCACGGGATCGATTTTTTTAGAGATTTCGTCAAATTCAGTCACGAATTCCTGCTTATCAAGCTTCTTTAATTCATGCTGAATTTCTACCTCGTTTTTTGAAGAATAACTTTGTAACACATCTGGATAAGCAACAACCACACCTGCAGATAATGTTAGGAGCATAGCGGTGCTTAAAGTCATGGCCTTCAGATATTTAGACATTTTCACTTCTCCTTTGATTTTTCAATTTTTGTAGTGCAACCATATCGCCTTCATTCCTCCAATTTCAAACCCCTTTCCTGGTATGGAAGTAATTGTATTCATAATAATAAACACCAATTAACCAAAAAAAGTTACATAAAAAAATAAATTTAGGATATAAAAGTAATTTTAAGTATGTATGTACCAGTGTTGATAGTTTATATTTTTGGCGATCAAAGTATAAGAATGTTCAGGGAAATCCCCATACATTAACTGTTAATTAAATTTGGACGAGACCTGCTCGGAGCATCATCATGGTTAAGGCAACAAAAAAGCCGCTAAAATAGCGACTTTCAATGGGACAATGTTTCTGTCCTCCGACATCTTTATGGATTGTGGCACAATTGGCGTGTTTGCTACGATCAATCGATTTATCACTCTCCTTCTCATTTAAACAAAAAATAAAAAAGCCGCCGAAGAAGAATATGTTCCTGATTTCTTTTCTCAGACTACCAATAATAAAAAGACGCTCAAGTGAGCGACTTAACTTCGTTCCATTTAAATTTAAATCGTATAATAATGTTTACAAAAATCACAATGCAATTCTATAAATGAACCTAAGCATCTTTTTGGGGGTAGTACCAGCGAAGCTGATACCACCCGCAAAGTAGATGGATATATATGTGGAAAAACGAATCAGAGCTTAAAAATATCATTCAGTTCGTTCCAGTTGTCCCCAATCCAGATCATCTCATCAATAAAGCGTCCCATTGTCTTTTCACTGCAATACATCGCATGTACCCACTTGAACTCCTTATACCAGGTAAGTTTAATGGATCGAACGAGTTGCTCATTAGATAAGCTCATATGTACCCTGTAGCCTTCTACATAAGCCTCTACAGCATCCAATCGCATTTGGTCATCTTTAAGAGCACACGATAACAACGCTCGTGAGATATCAAAATCAGGATAAACAAACTGTACTCGATCAAAGTCGACAATATCAGCAACTCCATCCTTGTAAAACAAAAGATTGTCAACATGCATATCCCAATGGGCCCATCCCTTAGCGCATTCATTGAATATATCCATGTCTACTCCGCTAAGTATTTCCATTTGCTTTTGAATGGCTAGTACGTATTTTCCGTGATTTGCTTCCTCTGTCTCATGCAGATTCAACTCTAGTCTTGCAATCATTTTATGTTTGCTCGGCAAATCCCAATGTAGAACTGTGCGTCGAGGCATATGGATACTCATCCATTTGTGCATTCTTCCAGTGGTTTCCCCAAGACTGTACATTTGTTGGAGGTTAGCAGTCCCTGCCTGAATAAGCTCCCCCTTACTGACACCAGTAATCATATAGTCTTCATCGGATTGTAAACGATGAATATACCGATTATTGTACGCATATACAGGCTGACAAGGAATGCCATCACGATACATCAAATCTTGATACCGCAAAGCTTCGTGAACATCTTCAAGTCCTCTTCGGTATCTAACTTTACAATATTTCTTCACGAAATAGGATTCGCTATCGGTCTTCATGATCCATTTCATATTTCCATATCCCAAGTTATTTGCTTCTAGCGATTGAATATGCCATCCAAACTTGCCTTTGAGGTCATTAATGATCTCTTCCTCAATAAGATTTATTGTTCTAGCTACTTCCATAGTGATCACCTCTTCAATAATAGATTATGCGAACCAAATTGGTTAAGCGCCTTAATAAGATACAGAACTAACGTTCTTATTGATAGTAGTGTATTACCTATCAACTGTAAAGTACTTCCAACAACCAAAAGAAAGCAAAAAACATGTAGTTATCATTAAATTCCCCATTTAATTACATTCGCTTTGCCGGTGAGTCAGCTTGGCTGGTACTACCCCTCTTGTGTCACAACCCACGAAAAATACTGTTCAGGATTGGATATTTCAAAATCAAATAACATTGAACATTACATAGTATTTTGCGCATATGTCTGAGAATACAACCGCACTATCCAGATCATCCGAGTATTCAATTCCGTTAATCGCAATCCCCTAATACCGAATATCTGGACCTTTATAAGTAATCATATATTA
>NZ_AEXS01000144.1:0-35487 GCF_000204455.1 Paenibacillus sp. HGF5
GAGCTCGGGTACCAGGAAAAGGCGTACGAGATGTACCTTCGTACAGCCCGCCTGGATCTGGACAACTACAACAACGATACCGAGGACGGCTGTCATACAACCAGCATGGCGGGAACCTGGATGTCGGTTGTGCATGGCTTCGGCGGCCTGCGCGTGAAGGACGGCGTATTGCATCTGAACCCGTTCATTCCGGGTCATTGGTCCTCCTTCTCCTTCAAGGTGATGTTCCGCGGATCCCGCCTGAAGGTTAACGTCAAGGGCCATGAAACCCTCATCGTAAACGAAACGGATACGCCTGCTGTCCTGAACGTGAGCGGCAAGGAATACGCCATCAGCGGATTTGGAGAGGTAACGGCTGCAAGATAAAAGGCACCGGAGCTTCAATGCGCCGGCACATACAAAAACAAGAGCCCTGGAGAATCTTCCAGGGCTCTTGTTTTTACAGAAAACGGGCTCCTCTACTTCATGACTCATCCTTGAAGAACCCGTCTTCATCCATGTCAGGCATCATCTGCAGGCTCGGCTTCAGCCATAAGCCGGGATCAAACCAATGCCATCGCTTCGCGCTTATCGTGCGGAGGGTATTGCCGATTATGTATGTTATGAATAGATCAGTTGAGTATGAGGATCACGCGGAGGGCGTTCGGCTGGCTTCCCAAACAAATACCCCTGCGAAAGCTCGATCCCGATATCTCGGCAAAAATGAAACTCCTCCCGTCTCTCGATGCCTTCTGCAAGCACCATGGCCCCAAAATCATGAGCCATGTTCGTGATCATTTCGAGCTGCTTCTGCTGGGCGGGATTTCGATCGCAATGGTCGATAAGACTCCGGTCGATCTTCACATAATCCGGCTTAAGCCTAATCATCTGCTCCAATGTGGAATAACCCGCGCCGACGTCATCCATGGCTACCGAGATGCCGTGGCTTCGATATACCTCGAATATCGACTGCAAATGCTTCACATCGTCGATTCTCTCTGTTTCCACCACCTCGAATACAAAATCCCTCGGATCCAGATGGAGCCTGTCGATCGTATTGAAGGTGTGGCTCAGACACATCTGCGCATCATAAATCGAGGACGGCAGGAAATTCACGAACCGCTTCACGCCGATCGGAAGCCACTCGGCACTGGTCTCAATCGCACTGGTTCGTGCCGCCTGGTCCAGGAATGAATGCAGACCGGTTTTTCGGGCTGTCTCAAACAGCTCGTACGGCTGGAACCGGAGTCCCCACTCTACCGGTCGAAGGAGAAATTCATAGGCCACGATCTGCTCGGATGGATCCACGATAGGCTGCATGTAGCTCGTAAACTGCTTATGTAAAATGACATTCACCATATCATAATGCTCCATCTGCAGTTCGAACTTCTGCATAGGGATCCACGAATGCCGGATTTGCGGAGCTCCTCCACGGGTAACACAGAAGGACAGCTCTTGACGAATCTTCAGCGGAAGGGGTTGCAGACACTCGATGATGGAGATCAGGTCCGCTCGTACCTTGTAGTTCACAGCACAACCCTCATTGTTCTCTTGTACCGCGTAGCCGTTCACTGCCAGCAATTGAATAAGCTCACCACTTGCAGGCTTCATATGAATGGTCCCCTGGTCCTCAATCGGTTCAAAGGTGCTGCAATTGTCGCAAATCATGTTCGTCCTCCTTGGCAAGCTAGCTCTCACTATGCTTCTTATCGGCATTTTGAATATGATTTCTTTGCATTTTATGGATTTTATATCGAAGTTATGACCTATTTTGCGAGAAATGCGCAAGATTCGTGCAATGATTGCGCTAAATTCTACAATAATCGACTTATATTGCTCTTAACAGCACATTGTCGATATCCGAATCTTTTATCTATTCGACTTTTTGATCCAACAGCTGCAGCAGCATCGTTCGTTCCACATCGAAATGCCAGCGGGCGTTTCGCTCTTTCGCCGCATACATCGCTGCATCCGCGCGACCGATCAGCTCCTGGTCGTTCCTGGCATGATCCGGATAGACCGCGATGCCGATGCTCGGCGTGCTTCGGACCTCATGCCCTTCCAGCTCATACGGCTCGCTCAGCATCGTCCAGATCTCTTCCGCCATCCAGATCAGTTCCTGATCCTCGCCGGCCGGATGAATCACTACCGTAAATTCGTCCCCTCCTAAACGGGAAACCAGAACGCCTTGGGATTCAAGGGTTTGAAGACGGGTCGCGACCTTGCGAATCAACAAATCGCCGGCACGATGGCCGTAGCGGTCATTCACTCGTTTAAAACGGTTCATATCCATATATAGCAGCCCTACGCGGGAACCTGCGCGGTCCGCCTCCTGCAGCGAGCTCGACAGCCTCGCATTAAAGTAGCGGCGGTTATAGAGTCCCGTAAGATCGTCGCGATGCGCCAAGGTCTCGCTCTGCATCAAGCTTTGATGCAGCCGGTCAAACAAGCGGTCATTCTCGAACTGGATCAGGATCTGCCTGATCAGAATCAGGATGACGCAGAGGGATAAGCCGGTAAAAAGCCCGTTCCATCCTCCAAACCGCTGCACCATAAGGGCAAACATCCCGCCAAGCACGCTGTAGGGAAGCAGGTATCTTACGATCAGATTCCCGAACGAACGGGGCTCCCTCTCATCCAACGATTGATTTCGGGCATCGGGAGCTGATCGCCCTCCTGCCAAACCAATGATGAATACCGATAACGTATAAAGTGGGTACAGGTATGAACGAACTTCAACACCCTTATAATCGACGAGATACATATGCAGAACATCGGCGGCAATGTACATGCTCCCGCCAAGGCATATCAGGAAGACTGCCCGTTTCCTTAACTGCCCTGTGTTAAAATACAACACCAGGGTGAAGAAAATAAGCACCGTTGCGCACAGCGGATACAGCATGTCCACCCACAGCTTTCCCCACAAGGCTTCATTCGCCAAACCGTTAAGCTCGGGCTTGATGAAATATTCCCAGCCTACCGTCATGACCGTTATGCCAACGATCACGATGTCCAGCATAAACCGAACTCCCCGAAACGAACCTTGCACGTGCCGGAACAAATAAATGAGTGAACCTGCAAACAGGATGATTTCGAATCCCCAGAATAATTGAGTCAATATTGTCCGGGAAGCGCTCTCTTTCCCCAGCAAAAAATAACAAGCATCGATGATTCGAGCCGAGGCATCCGCCATCAGCCCGGCACTTGCGATAAGCCAAAACCTTCGAAGATGCGGCTCGTAATGCCGACTGATCCGTAGTAAATAGACGGAAGCGGCAGCGGAAGCCATAATGACTAGAACACGCTGAAGCAATAAAGCATCAGGCATCCACAGAACGGTCATTATCTGAATGAATGCATATGTGACGGCGAGTCGAATCCACAGATGATCTGCTGGAGTTGGACTCATAAGCATTCCTCCTCGGCCAAAAGGCAAGCTTTCTTCAATGCTTGTTTGTTAGGTCTTTTGAATTAATAGTTATAGTTCTCATGATACTTTTTACCCACCTAAAAGTAAAGAAGAGGAAATGAAAGAAAGACCGTCGATTCTACTCTATTAAACCATCGCGCACCCAAAAATTGTCGTCCTCAAGACCCACTTGACGTATAGGAATTATGTGATAATATTTCAGTCATATCTCATATGAATCGGAAAGGGTGTTTGCCTTGTCACAGAAACGATTGGATCATGTCGGCATTGTCGTCCGGGACCTTGAAGCCACGATTGCTTTTTACACAAACGTCGTAGGACTTGAACTGAAGGATCGCCTTACCCATACCAATGGCGTCATCCAGCTGGCATTCCTCGGATTTAACGGCAGCGACGAAACGGAAGTCGAGCTTATTCAGGGTTACAGCGACACGCTTCCCGCAGAAGGCACCGTCCATCATTTTGCCGTCAGCACCGATAATATCGAAGCGGAATATGCGCGCGTTCAGGGACTGGACGTACCTCATCTTGACGAGGAAATCGTAACGCTTCCGAACGGGTACCGCTATTTCTTCGTGCACGGTCCCGAAGGAGAATGGATTGAGTTCTTCCAGCGCTAACCGCTGGCGAACAGGATCCTATTAATTGCTTCATCCCGTGAATGGTTAACGGGGTTCATTCTTCCAACTGCACAAGCCATGTCCAATACGAAGACCTGCCTCGTTCGCATCCCCTTCCGAACTAGACAGGTCTTTGCGTTAGGACTATAATAACGGATGTAACGTCCGAAACTTCATAAATCCCGGGGGAGCTGGAATTTGGCCGGCTGAGAGTGTATCCGATGATACTGACCCTTACACCTGATCTGGGTAATGCCAGCGTAGGAAGTCCATGTTTGCGGCAGCTATGATTTGCCGTGGTATACACTTACGCCGTCATGCGTCCTGATATCATTCGGGGCGCTTTTTTTGTGGAGTTAACGAGGTCATAGAAAGAGAAGAGAATTCAAAGGAGAGAAGATACGATGAAGAGGGGAAAATGGATGGCACTGCTTCTCGCTTGCGCCCTGCTGATGGTTGCGGCGGGATGCGGTACAGGCGGAAAGAACGAAAACACAGGTACCGAAGGCGCAGACGGCCAGGCGGCCGAAAAGCTCCGCGATGTACAGCTGATGCTCGATTGGTCGGCCAACACAAACCACACCGGACTGTATGCGGCCAAGGAGCTCGGGTATTACGAGGAAGAAGGGCTTAACGTCCAGATCGTCCAGCCGGGGGCCGGCGGAACGGATACGCTGGTCGCATCCGGCAAGGTGCCGTTTGGCATCAGCTACCAGGAAGGCGTCACGCTTGCCAGAACCCAAGGTCTGCCGCTCGTCTCCATTGCGGCGATTATTCAGCATAATACATCCGGCTTTGCCGCCCCCAAGGACAAGGGGATCGTCAAGGCTGGCGATTTTGAAGGGAAATCCTACGGCGGCTGGGGCTCGCCTGTTGAGGAAGCCGTCATGAAATCCATCATGGAGATCGACGGTGCCGATGTCAGCAAAGTAAATATGGTTAACATGGGCGATGCCGATTATTTTACGGCCGTCAAACGCGATATTGATTTTGCCTGGATCTTCTATGCCTGGACCGGTATCGAAGCCGAGCTCCGGAACGAGCCGCTTGACATGATCTATGTGAAGGACTACTCCGAGCAGCTTGACTATTACACGCCGGTGATCGTAACGAACGAGAAGCTGATCCAGGAGGACCCGGAGCTTGTCAAAGCATTCATGCGGGCGACCTCAAAAGGATACGACTACGCGATTCAACATCCTGAGGATGCAGCTGCGCTGCTGACGAAGGCCGTTCCCGAGCTGGATGCCGAGCTGGTTCTTGCCAGCCAGAAATGGCTGAGTCCCCGCTATCAGGATGATGCTGCCCGCTGGGGCGAGCAGAAAGCCGAAGTATGGTCGGGGTATGCAGACTGGATGTTTGAACGCAAGCTGCTCGAGAAGGAGCTCGATGCGGACAGCGCCTTCACCAATGAATTTTTACCGGAAAAACCATAGGATGCATTTAATTTGGAAGAGAGACGGCCTGCCATGGCAGGCTGCCTCTCTTCCATTACAATATAGCTTGCATGAAAGGATGAGTTTAGATGGCAAACACCCTCTTGAGCATACAAGTGATACCCAGAACGCCGGATGGAGGCGACAGCATTCCTTATGTGGATGAAGCGATCCGGGTCATACAGGAGTCGGGCGTGAAATACGAGGTCCATGCGCTCGAAACCACCTTGGAAGGAGAGCTTTCCGAGCTGTTGAAGATCGTTGAGCGCATGCATGAGGCGCTGGTGAAAGCGGGAAGTCCCAGCGTCATATCCCAGGTCAAAATCGCGCACCATCCGGGCGGCATCAGCATGGATAAGCTGACTGAGAAATACCGTCCATGAGAAAAGGCTGGTGGAGCTCCGTTTGGCCGCCCGTTGCGGCGGTCCTTTTCTTTTTGACGGTATGGCAGGCCGCGGTATCGGTATTCGATATAGAGCCGTATATTTTGCCGGCGCCGACGGCCATCGGGCATGAAGCCGCCACCGGCGCCTCCGGTCTTTTTCAGCATACGCTAGCCACGCTGCAATTAACCCTGGTCGGATTTATGATCGGTACGGCGATCGGCCTTGTCATCTCGTTGGCCCTGCATCTGGTGCCTTTTCTCAAAACTGCCCTTTATCCGCTTCTTATTCTTAGCCAGAACGTGCCGACGATCGCTCTCGCCCCGCTCCTCATGATTTGGTTCGGCTTCGGCATGCTGCCCAAGGTTATCGTGATTACCCTGGTCTGCTTCTTCCCCGTAGCCGTTGCCGCCCTGGACGGACTGGCGCGTACCGACCGCACCATGATGAATTACATGCAGATGGCGGGAGCCACTTCATGGCAGATCTTCACCAAGCTGGAGCTGCCGCATGCGCTCCCCTCCATCTTCTCCGGGATCCGCATCGCGGCCACCTATTCGGTCATGGGTGCGGTGATCGGGGAATGGATCGGCTCAGACCGGGGCATCGGCTACTACATGATGCTGCAAAAATCCGGCTACCGCACGGACCGGGTGTTTGTTGCCATTCTGATCATCGTCCTGCTCAGCCTGCTGATGGTGCTGCTCATCACCCTGCTGGAGAAGCGCCTGATCCGCTGGAATCGAAAAAGTTAAAACCATGATGAACGGACATTTTCTAACCTATATAAAAGGAGGCTGTTTAGCGATATGACACATCAAGTATCCCTTCCGGATCATGACGGGCAGCGCCATTCATCTATCGCGGTCCCGCCAGCGCCTGCCCTTGAGGCTCGCAGCCTTCATATCACCTTCCGCGAACGGCGCAGCGAAGTGCACGTGCTGGATGGCCTTTCGCTTCAGGTGCAGCCCGGGGAATTCGTCTCCTTGATCGGTCCTTCAGGCAGCGGAAAGAGCACGCTCTTCCATATCATCGGGGGGTTAACGGCTCCGGATGCAGGCTCCGTGCTCATGGACGGTCAGGATGTGACCGGAGAGAAAGGCCGCATCGCCTATATGCCTCAACAGCCGGCCCTCTTCCCTTGGCGTACGGTGGAGGACAACGTGCTCCTTCCCGAGGAGCTGAGAGGCACCTCGAAAACCGCCGCCAGGGAAAATGCCCGCAGCTGGATGGAACGGGCCGGACTTGCCGGCTTCGAGAAGGCGTATCCGCATACCCTATCAGGGGGGATGCAGCAGCGAGCCGCTTTTCTGCGCGCGCTGATGAGTCCGCAGGAGGTTATGTGCCTGGACGAACCGTTCAGCGCGCTCGACGCGCTGACACGCAGCGATATGCAGCGCTGGCTGCTCGATATCTGGGAGGATACGCGCCGTTCGGTGCTGATGATTACCCATCATATCGAGGAGGCGCTGCTGCTCTCGGACAGCATCTATATCCTGTCGGCGCGGCCCGGCACGATCCTGAAACGGGTGAAGGTCCCTTTTCCACGTCCGCGCAGGGAAGACATCCTGAACGACCCGTCCTTTATCGCGCTAAAAACCGAAATCTCCGCCATCATGCGCGAAGAACAGCACAAGCGTTGAGCCGCAGGCAGGATACAAATGGCTAAGCTCCTGTACCCATCATTCAAAAGCGCTTCTTGTAGGCGTGCAAGCGAGGTGATATAACGATGAAATCATTCACGCAGACGGAAACAAATCTCCCTCTGCTGGACACCCATATTCATCTGGATCGTTATGCCTTCTCCGATCAGCAAACGATCCTTGCGGATATTCGCAAAAGCGAAGTTCAGTCCATCATCTCCGTCTCCATGAACCTGGCTTCCAGCAAGCGAAACCTGGAGCTGGCCAGGGAGTACGGACCGTTGGTGCGGCCGGCATTTGGTTATCATCCGGAGCAGCCCGTCCCTTCCCCTGCAGAAACCGAAGAGCTGCTGGATTGGATGGCTAAGCATATCGACGACATGCTTGCCGTCGGTGAGGTCGGCCTGCCCTATTATGCCAGGCTGGAAGCCGAAACGGAGGGCCGGCCGTGGGATAACCGCCCTTACGAATGCCTGCTTGAGCAATTCATAGCATTTGCTGGACGGCATCATAAACCGGTGATACTGCACGCTGTATATGAAGATGCGGATACCGTATGTGATTTGCTTGACAAATATGGCGTCACCCGCGCCCATTTCCATTGGTTCAAGGGCTCTCGTGACACCTTGCGGCGGATGGCGGATAAAGGCTGCTATATCTCCTTCACGCCCGACATTCTTTATGAGGATGAAATTCGCGATATTGCCCGCATGTATCCCGAGCATCTTGTCATGACCGAAACCGACGGCCCTTGGCCGTTCGAAGGCCCGTTCACCGGACAGATGACCCATCCCAAGATGACGGCTTCCGCAGCGGCGGCATGGGCCGAGCTTCGCGGGCTGACCGTTTCCGAGGCTCGCAGGATTTTTTACGAGAATGCGGTTAGACTTTACGATCTATAAAAAAAAGAATTCCCGTTCCATTCAAGCCGGTTGTTTACGCAATCGGTTTGTTTTCTTTAAGGAACCGGTTATATTGGTTAATCAGTTCATCGAGCACGATCGATTGCCTGAGGACTTTAGGATGGTTAAAATCACGATACCGCTGCTTCATTTTATGAAGCTTGTTTCTTTCCTGCTCGATATCAAACCTAATGCCTTCCTTCGTTTTCATGACTTAATGTCCTCCCCTCATGTAATATTTTATGCTTTAATGTAAAATTATAGGATGTTTGATGTTAGACATCAGGGGCCTAAAATCGAAAGGGACAGGTCCCATGAAACAAAAAAACCACAATGCGAGCGCACTCGCATTGTGGTTTGGATTTCGGTTATTTCACAAATTTGTCCTGATACGCCTTCGAGATCTCCTCTGTAATCTCCTTCATCTTCGGATCGCTCTTGATCGTTTCGATCAATTTATCGTACGATTCAACCGGTTCCTTGCCGGTGATGACCATGACCCGCATATCCTCTACTTTCTTGGAAATCTCGGGATAATATTTGTTATAGGCTTCCGAATATAGCTCGCCCGAAGGATTCGGCACCTTAACCGTCTTGCGCTCCGTAACGATCTCTACGTTCCGTTCATACACCTCGTCCGGCATCCCAACCGCATTGATGGCCATATCGTCGCTGACGAGGTGAATCATATTGTTCAGATTTCCATCTCCCGTCTTATCGGTGACGGCCTGCGGCGTTGCGACCTTCTTTCCGTTCTCCAGATTGTAATGGACGCCTTCGATTCCGTAGGTCAGCATCTCGTTTCCTTCTTGGCTGTAGCCATAGTCGAAGAACTCGAGGATCTTCTTGACTTTGGCCTCCGGCACTTTCTTCGGAATGAGGTACACGCCATAGTACGGGGAGCCTGAAGGCGTATACTTCACCCCGTTAGCATTCTCCAAGTAAGCAAGCGGCATCAAATCCGCCTTGGGATCAACGTCCTTCACGGCCTTGCCGGTTACCCAGGCATGGTTCATGGACATGCCGCCAACCCCTGCCTTGGCGCTTCGCATCGTATCCATCACCTGGGAGAACTTCATGATGGCAAAGTCTTTTGGGAACAAGCCCTCGTCATAAGCCTGCTTGATCCACAGCATGGCCTCCCTCGACGCGTCCGACGTAATAATCGGAGACAGGGTATTATCCGGCTGGAGCTTCCAGCCCCCTTGCGTTTCATTAAAGATATTATAAATATACGCGAGCGCGCTCGGATTAGCGGCATACGGGATCTCATCCGCCTGTCCGTTACCATTCGGATCCTGTTCCTTGAAAGCTTTTAACACGTTATGGAACTCATCCAGCGTTTTTGGCGTTTCCAGCTGAAGGGCATCCAGCCAATCCTTGCGGATCATCGGGAACACCCCGCCCCCATAGCTTGGGTAGTAACGCGGAATCACGATGTTCTTGCCATCCACCTTGGTGATTTCCCACATTTCCTTCAACTCTTCGCGATTTAAATTCGGGTAGTCTTTGAGAAAAGGGGTCAGATCCCAGAAGACTCCCTGCTTCAGCATCTTCTGCAGCTGCGGGTTCTGCATCGTTTCCACGAAAGTAACCTCCGGAAGGTCGCCAGACGCAAGCATGACATTGATTTTCTCTTCAGCCGTGGATGGGGACAGCCACGTAATATTCAGCTTGGTATTGGTGCGTTTCTCCAGCTCTTTCCAAAGCGGATTGGTGTTGTCTATGAATTCGGTGGCATAATTCAAGGTCTGTATCGTGATGCTTGTAGGTTCACTGCTGTCTGTCCCGCCCTCGCTGCCGCTCGAGGGACTCCCGCCGGTGCTGCCGCATGCGCTAAGCAAGAGCGAACTTGCTAAGAGCAGCACCCCCGACATTTTCAAAAACGACTTGCTCGGCTTTGCATCCATTTTTTTCATCATTAGACCTCCCTGTTTATGATACCTCTTTCCTGACTGACCATGTTGGAAAAGAAAAACCGTATATCGGATCATTCCTTGACGGAGCCCACCATCGCCCCTTTGGCGAAGTGCTTCTGCAGGAATGGATACACTAACATGATTGGAACGGTAGCAATGACGACCGCTGCCATTTTCAACGTTTCCGTCGGGACGGGACGGTTCACCTGGAAGGCAAATCCCCCGCCGCTTCCCGATCCCATTGTCGTGGGATCCACCAGCATATTTTGGAGCAGCACTTGCAGCGGCCACATCTTCTGGTCATTAATAAACATCAGCGCGTTGAAGTACGTATTCCAATAGCCGACCGCGAAGAACAATCCGAAAGCCACCAGGGCCGGCAGCGACAACGGCAGAATGATTCGCCAGAACACGCCGATATCATTGGAGCCGTCGATCATCGCGGCTTCCTCCAGACTGTCCGGAATGCTGTCGAAGAATCCCTTCATGAGCAGCACATACCACGCGCTCGTCAAGCTCGGCAGGATCAGCGACCAGACGCTGTCGATGAGTCCCACATTTCGGACGACCAGATACAGCGGAACCAGCCCCGGCGTAAAGAGAAAAGTGATTAACACCATAATCATGATTGCCTTGCGAAACCGAAGCCGTTTTCGGGACACCGCGTAAGCCATCCCCCCGGTAACGAGCAGACTGAGCATCGTGCCGACCGTGGCCAGGAACACGCTTATGGAGATCGAGGTGACAAACAACCCGTTGGACAGTAAATGCTTGTAAGCATCCAGCGTCCAATCCCGCGGCCATAATATCAAGCTTCGTTGATAATACTCCACCGGATCGGTAAATGACAGAATAACGGTATAGTAAATCGGAAATATCGTTGCCAAACCGATGATCAGCAGCAGGCCGTTGTTTACGAAGCCGAAGAGCCCGGTTTTCCATCCTTTCTCATGCATGCTTTACTCCTCCTTGTCTTCGCCCGTCCTCTAGTACAGGCTTTCTTGACCGTATCGCCTCGCCAATCGGTTGGCCGAGACCACCAGGATGACGCCGACGATCGATTTGAACAACCCGATGGCCGTACTGTAGCTGAATTCTCCCTGCCTTATCCCCACCCGGTATACATAGGTATCGAACACTTCGGCTACATTGGTGACGGGCGCATTCATCATCAGATAGATCTGTTCGAATCCGGTATCCATGATCGTTCCCAGGCGGAGGATCAACAGAATCAGGATCACGTTGCGCATCGCGGGCAGGGTAATATGCCATATCCGTCTCATACGGCCTGCGCCATCCATGACGGCTGCCTCGTATAATTGCGGATCCACTCCGGCGATGGCCGCGAGGAAGATGATGGTCCCCCATCCGACCTCCTTCCAGATGGATTGTGCCGTCAGCATGCCCCAGAAATAGTTCGGATTGGAGAGAATATCGACCGTTCCCCAATCCATGGTAACGAGCCACTTATTGAACAAGCCCTCCGATTGCGAGAACATGAGGTAGGTCAGCCCATAGATCAATACCCAGGATAAAAAATGGGGAATATACACCAGCGATTGAATGGTACGCTTATAGAAGGAGCTTCGTACTTCATTCAGCATCAAGGCTAGAATGATCGGCGCCGGGAAAAAGAAAATCAAGCTCAGGAAGCTAATCGCCAGCGTATTGCGCAGCAGCATCCAGAAGTCGTCGTTGGAGAAAAACCGGGCGAAATGCTCGAAGCCTACCCAAGGGCTTCCGAACACTCCGAAGTACGGCGAGTACTCCTGGAAAGCAATGACGAGATTCGTAATCGGAATATATTTGAAAATGATAAAGAAGATAAGACCCGGCAAGGCCAGCATGTATAAATACTTGTCGCGAGCTACATCCGACCGGATCCGCCCCCACTTCGTTTTGGATTTCGCGGGAATAGGGGGGCTCCCGCTTCCTTTTGCCGTCTGAACGGTTTCTTGTGCTTTCATCGATACTCCCTCACTTTCAGCCTTGTCGTCTCGTTCAAACCTACCGTTCGCGGAACGTATCCCTAATGTAAACGGTTGCAGAATTGCCTGCAATTCTACTTTTTTTCCGACGCGGCCCCTTCCCCTCTCCCTTCGATGCACAATACGGAAAAGTGCCTGCCTGCCAAGCGTTTCGGATCATCCATTTCCTCGAATTGCACTTTTTTTCCTTGGTGCCGGAATGCCATGCTCATCGGCATCAATAGGAAAATGTGATCTTTTCAACTAAACCCCTCTTTCGCTATGATAGTATTTAATGATTTTCCCGGCTTTCTTCGATCAGGCCTTGGATTTGTCTATGCCAACAGGGGGTTAGTGTAATGAGGCAACAGAATCCTGAATCCGGTTTCAAAGGTGTTATGTATTGGAGAAGCATCGCGCTCGCCGTGTTGATGACGTGCCTCCCCATCTCGGCCATTACGGCCGTTTACCTATATGTGGGGAACCAGCATATGATCAACCAATATCAGCAGCGGAACGAGGAAGCCCTGGTGGATGCGGCGAGGCAAGTGGACGAGCAGTTCACCCAGCTGGTCCACTACGCGCTCAATATGGTGGTGAAGCCCCATTTCAAGCCTTCCTTGTCCGATATGGACTTTGTGTCGAATATCGAGGAGACGAACGAGCTGTTTAATACGCTGAACCTGGTGGAAAATGCCGATCCCCTTGTGGATCAGGTCTATCTCTACATCAAAAAGCAAAATAAAATCATGGAGCCCGATCTCGGGCTGCGGACCTTGGATCAGGAACAGGATGCGTTAGGCTTCGGCCGGCTCATGGACGGAGATTCGGATATGTTCTGGGTACATGACCTGGAGCGGCCTTTCAATAAGGGGAGATCTTCCCATGCGCTTGTCATGCGGCTTCCCTTCAACGGTCATACGCCCTACGGGGCGATCGTCATCTACATCGATCCGTCGAAGCTGCACGTGATTCGCAACAGCGAGAATCTATCGTTCCTGCTCGACGATCAAGGCCATGTCATCGGGGAATCGGGCATGAGCCGCAGCATGCCGAAGGCGATGAGCGCGATCCAGGAACAGCTGAAGCTTCCGGAGAATGCCAATCGCACGAATCGTCTGCGGATGAAGGTTCCGGTCGATCAGGATGTGTGGCTGGTGAATACCGTTCAATTTGAAAAAATGCAGCGGAATTGGACCTATGTATCCGGCACGCCGCAGTCCACGATCATCGCTCCGACGAAGCCGTATACCCATATCATCCTGATCTGCTTTGCTTTTGCGCTCGCGGCATCCTTGGGCGCAAGCTGGTTTGCCTCCAAGAGGATGTATCGCCCTATTCGCAAAATGCTGCATATGATTGGCGGCGATCAGGCCAAGCAGACATCGCGGTACAACGAGCTCGAATATATTGAACACGAGTGGAAGCAGTACCGGTTCTCGCATGACACGCTTCAAAATCAATGGAAGCGATCCTTGCCCGCGATCAGGGAGGCTTATATCAATCAATTCTTGAGCGGGCAAGCCGCCCACCTGACGGAGTCCGAGTACGTGCTTAAGCTGCAAGAGATGGAGCTTGACATCACGAATAAACAGTTCTCGGCGATCGTTCTCCAGCAGCATACCCACGGGGAGGATCGGACGCCGCTAACGGAGAACGATCAGCATCTTCTCACCTATGCCGCTTTAAACGTGATTCAAGAGCTGGCGGAGGACGTTAGCGCCTATATGCACCCCATCAATTTCTTCGACGGCTCCTTTGGCGTCATCCTGATCGTTCCGGCCTCTCCTAAAGCCGACGAACAGACACGCATGATGAGGCTTCTGTGCGATCAGATCCTGCGGGCCCTGCGCGATACGCTGCGGATGTCGGCAACCATCGTGCTGGGGGGGCCAAGCTCGACCTGGACCGATGTTCCCCATATTCTGGAACAGGCCAAGCGGGCGCTGCATTACCGATCCTTCGATGCCGGCAGCCAGCTGCTGGAAGCGGACACGGTGCTGTCCCAGAAAAACGACTGGATCGACTTTCCGCTGGAATTGGAGCAGGATTTCATACACACCCTGAACCTCGGGCTGCAGGGGGACGCGCTTCGATCCCTGAGCCGCTTCGTCACGGCGCTTCAAGCCGGGGGCGGCTCGGAGTGGCATGTCCACCATGGGCTCATGCGTTTAATCACGAGCGTTCACCGCTCCATGCTGCAGGCTGGCTTAAATCCGTACCAGGTGTACAATTTCTCCAACCTGCAGGAGCAGCTGTCCCTGCTTCGCGATCCGAAGGCCTGCGTGGACTGGTTCCAGAAAGAAATCATCGAGCCCTATCTCGATCAGCTGACGAAGAACTTCAACAGCTCCATGAAATCGCTTGTCGAAAACGTACTGGAGCAAATCGAGCAGAACGGGATGCAGGACTTGTCCCTGGATGCCATGGCCATGGAGGCCGGCGTCAGCGTATCCCAGCTGAGCAAAGCGTTTAAACAGATGACGGGCACGAATTATATGGACTACCTGACGACCGTGCGCATGAACCGCTGCAAAGAATTGCTGCTGACCACGGATCTGCGCATTCATGAAATCGCGGAGGCCGCAGGATATCAGCCTCCCTACTTCAATCGCATGTTCAAGAAGCTGGAAGGGATCACCCCAGGTCAATACCGCCAGCAGGGAATCGGCAAATGAATCGGCATGTCATCCTGATCAGTTAATCTCGTATAAAAGGAGCCCTCTGAAAAAGGGGCTGTCCCTTGGTCTGTATTTCATGACCTTTTGGGACAGCCCCTTTTCTGTGTTATGACTTACGTTCAAGCGTCGCCCTATTACGGCACACTTCCTGTGGTGTGACTTACGTTCAGGCATTGTACATTGCGGCCACGCTTCCCGTTGTGACTTACGCTCAGGCGTTGTACATTGCGGCACGCTTAGCGCCGACCAGCCATACAAGCATGCACCGGGCCACGCACCGCGGCACAGGGAGCAGTGCGCAGGATGCACAAAATAGCTGCACATTAGCGGACTCAGCGGACCTTATTTTGATCAAAAGCGCCATTTCTCGAATGCTGGCGGACATGAGGTCCGCTATTCTCCGAATTAGGCTCTCATTTTTCGGATTATATGCTGCTTAACGGATCATGTGTCCGATAGATTGAGCAAAAACGAGCCCATAGCGAAAATAACGGATCTGAGGTCCGATACTGCCATGCCGGATGTGAGGTCCGATAGATGCTGCTGCTGCCGTCCGTAACTCGTTCCGGCTTGCGGCTTCTGAAGCTACGGCAAACTTTCGGAGCACTGCCTCTCCCACTCCTCCGATCCCACGCCCAGCCAGGCTTGGCTTTATCGGCCAAGTGTAGTTCCTATAGCTGGAGCCGTACAAGCATGCCCCGGACCACGCATCGTCGGCACAGGGAACAGTGCGTACGATGCACAAAATAGCTGCACATTAGCGGACTCAGCGGACCTTATTTTGATCAAAAGCGCCATTTCTCGAATGCTGGCGGACATGAGGTCCGTTATTCTCCGAATTAGGCTCTCATTTTTCGGATTATACGCTGCTTAACGGATCATGTGTCCGATAGATTGAGCAAAAACGAGCCCATAGCGAAAATAACGGATCTGAGGTCCGATACTGCCATGCCGGATCTGAGGTCCGATAGATACTGCTGCTGCCGTCCGTAGCTCGTTTCGGCTTGCGGCTTCTGAAGCTACGGCAAACTTTTCGGAGCACTGCGTCTCCCACTCCTCCGATCCATGCCAGCCAAGCGTAGTTCCTAGAGCTGGAGCCATACAGCATGCACCGGGCCACGCACCGTGCGCACAGAGAGCAGTGCGCGCGCGATGTACAGCGTGGCCCTCCGGAGTTTCGACGAGAGCAGCCGTACCAGCCCTCCCTATTGATTTACGATAGCGCCATACCCGCTCTCTCTACTCATCTCTAACGCCCCATAAACCCCTTCCCCTTCAGGAAGTCCTTCATGTGCAACCTGACCGGCTCCGCCAGTCGCTTGGCCATAAGCTCCGACCAGGGAGCGCTGTTCTTGCCATGGGTGCGTTTGGACAAATAATCGGAAGAGATTCGGTCGTAGCTCTTTACTTCTTCCAGGGCCGCCGGATCGTAGCTGTCATGGTGCAGGACAGCCTCCACCGGAAGCCGGGGACGTAGCCCCGGCTCCTGATCCGGGTACCCGAGGCACATGCCGAATACCGGATAGACCAAATCCGGGAGCTCCAATGCCTCGGAGAACTCCGCAATGGAGTTGCGGACTCCGCCGATATACACAATGCCAAGACCAAGCGATTCCGCCGCGATCGCGGCATTCTGCGCAGCCAAAGCGGCATCCACCGTGGCCACGATGAAATTCTCGGTCGAATCTTCGTACGTCTCTTGATCCGCCACATGCGCCTCTGCGCTTTTTTTCAAACGATACAGGTCTGCGCACCATACCAGAAATACCGGGCATTCCACGATATACGCCTGATTGCCCGCCAAAGCGGCCAACCGCTGCTTCTTCTCTTGCGAGGTAACCGCAATCACGCTGTATGCCTGGACGTTGCTTGAGGTTGATGCCATCTGGCCTGCTGCCACGACAGCCCTTAGCTGTTCCTCGGACACGGGCCGATCCGAATATTTACGTATCGATCGATGGTTCATCAGCAATGAAATCGTGTCATTCATCGGGTATCCACTCCTTAAACTCTTCAGAATCGCTCCATTTATTATGAAACTTCGGCTTGGGCAGTGCAAGCTTGGTTGCCTGCGACCGCAGCGCAAAAAAGCCGGCATGCTGTCGATCGCCTTCAGCAGCCGGCTCTTATTTCAGCCAAAGTTCGCGGCTAGGGAATATGGCAGGAAATCTGTCGTTAAGACACGATATCGTAGCCCTGCTCTTCAATCGCTTCCTTCAATGCGTCAAGGCTGACTTTGGTTTCGTCGTATTCGACGGCCACCGTATTGGATGCAAGATCGACTTTACCAGAAGCTCCCGCACTCTTCAGCGCGCCTTCCACCGAGTTCACGCAATGGTTGCAGGACATGCCTTCCACCGTCAATGTCACTTGTTTCATGCTGTCGCCCTCCTATCGTAAAATGTCGTACAGTATCACTTTACTATACCCCCCGTAGGTATGTAAAGTTGGCAAATTTGCTCCTTTCTGCAACAGAAACACGAAAAAAGTAGGAAGATTTATCCTTTTTTTCTGTTATAATGTACATGAAACATAAGATTTATACAGGATGGGACAAGCTTTTTAAGCCCCTCCGAAATTTTTCCATAAATTTTGATTATTGTTGAAGGAATTACCAATTCGCTGTCGAACTATCTTATTACAGAGATAACGAACTATGAAAGTAGGAACTATCATGGTATTTGACGGCATTATACTAGGGTTAATTGTCGGACTGATACGCGGCGGTTTCCGTCACGGACTGCAGCAATTCAGCAAGATTCGCCTGAAGGGCGGCCTCATCTTCCCAATTCTCCTGATCGTACAGCTGCTCATATTCCGTTTTCAAGCGAATTCCGACTGGCTGGCATCCGCAAGCAGCTACGTGTTTATGTTCATCTACGTCGCCGGCATGATCTTCCTTTGGATGAACCGGGACCAGAAGGGCTTTGGCAGCATTTTGGCCGGCGTCTTTCTCAATTTCCTCGTCATGGCGGTAAACGGCGGCAGAATGCCCGTATCGATGAGCGCCGCTTCCGTTCTGGATCCTTATTACGTGGACATGCTGAGCAACAGCACCGTCATCACCAAGCATTATCTGATGGACGCCTCTACCCGCCTGCCGTTTCTGGGTGACATTATACCGTTATCCCCGCCGTACCCAAGAACACAGGTGATCAGTATCGGAGATATCATCATGAACGTCGGCATCTTTCTCTACATTTTCAACCTGATGACCGTGGGGAAGAATACCGCCAACGTGCAAGCATTGGGACCGAAATCCGATACCAATGAACGTGTGGAACCACAAAATTGATCATACATCATACCACCTGGAAAGGAGGGAGAACTGTGAAGAAAACTGATAAAATCAAGTATTCCCGCGTCGTATTGAATGCCATCATCGTTGCTTCTGTTGTTGTCGCTCTGACTTCCGGTTACAGATTCGGATAATCGACTTCCATAAGAAACAGGCTGGAAAATTCAGCCTGTTTTTTTACATCTTTTTCGTTGTTTTGCATCGCAATATACCTTAAAATGTGGAGAATACACCATTGATTTTATTGAGGAGAAATCATTTATGTCCATATTTAAGCGTCCTAGGTTCTCTCAAGGCTTTGCGGGACAGCTGTATTTTGTTTTTCTTTCTCTTCTGGGCTGTTCCACCTTCCTGCTGGTGCATCAAGGGGAAATCTTTCATTATACTCCTTCCCAGTGGGTATGGGTCTATGCGATGTTAGGCGCCGCCCTCATCTTAAATTACTTCACCTTCCAGCTGCCGCCAGAGGGTAATTTACAGTCCATGGATTCCTCTGTTTACCTGGCGTGCATCTTTATCTATGGAGCACCGTTTGCGCTGTCCGTCATCCTGTTTGTCTCCCTTGCCATGGCGCTTTACGACAGAAAAATCCCCTTCTGGAAGCATTTTGTTAATTTCTCCGTGTATACCGTGATGATTGTCGGGTCCTCCTTCATTTTCAAAATGGCGGGCGGACAAGCAGGCCCTATTCACAATGATCAATTTGGTGCGTATGTTGCAGCGTTGGTTGTTTATTTTGTTATCAACGTATTCCTTGTCGGCTTCTACTATTACCTGTTATACAAGGGATCGTTATATGATATTTTGAAAACCTTCATGAAAGATACACTGCTTGTTTACCTCAGCACGCTCATTCTTTCGCTGGTTCTCTCCATACTCATCGTACATAACGGCGTTTTCGGGCTGACCCTGTTTATAGGTCTCAGCGTGATGCTGTCCTATTCCTTCAAGCAGCTCTTCACGATGTATAAACAGGTACAAGAGAAAGCCATCAAGGATCAACGAACCGGATTATACAACCACAGCTATTTCGAAAATTTGCTGGAAGACGAAATCAAGAAGGCCAAAACCAATGAAACGCCGTTGTCGCTGGCCATGATCGATATCGATGATTTCAAAAAATACAATGATCAATTCGGACACCTAAAAGGCGACATGCTGCTCGGATTTCTCGGCAATTACCTCAAGGTGGAATCCGAAACGGCCGAGGTGGTGGCCTCCCGCTTCGGCGGCGAGGAATTCACGATCCTGATGCCGGGTTATGATGACCATAAGGCACGTTCCTTCATTAACAGGCTCCGCAAAAAGCTGAACGATACCTATTTTGACGGCGTGGAGATTTTTCCGTCCGGCTGTCTCTCCTTCTCTGCCGGCGTTGCCTCGTACCGGATTGATATTCATGACAAGTCGCAGCTTGTCGAGCTTGCCGACCAAGCGCTGTATTATGCCAAGAAGCAGGGCAAAAACAACGTGCATGTATATGGAAGCGGCGCCGAAAAGGAATCCGAGATCGACTTTGCGGAGGACGTCCGAGACATCGAGCAGCAGCTGAAGCTGTTCCTGTATAAAGACGTGGATACGTTCAAGCACTCCAAACGGGTCTTCCGCTACGCCATGGACATCAGCGAAGTGCTTGGGCTTGACAGCGTGGAGCGGCGCAATTTTGTGCTCGGGGCACTCATTCACGATATCGGCAAGCTGGAGATTCCTTGGGGAATCTTGAACAAACGGGACAAGCTGACAGCCGGCGAATGGGAAACCGTCAAACGGCATGTCAGCTGGGGCAAGCGCATCGCGGAAACGAACGAGAAGTTCAAGGAACTGGTTCCTTACATCGAACTGCATCATGAACGGTATGACGGCGGCGGCTATCCTCACGGCTTCAAAGGCAGCCAAATCCCCAAGCTGTGCCGGATGCTGACCATTATCGATTCCTTCGACGCGATGACAACCGAACGCCCTTACCAGAAAACGAAAACCTTCGAGGAAGGGATTGAAGAGCTACTCCGCTGCTCGGGCACGCAGTTCGATCCGGAGCTCGTTGAGCTGTTTATCCGTTATTTAAGGCTCAAAGCCGAAGCGCAGCAACAGCCTGCAGCCGGCCTGGAGACCTCTTAAAGACCACATCCCCTCTGCCTTTCTCATCTTTTGGGATGTTTGATACTTCCTCAAATAAGGTATAAAGGTAGTATCACAACGTTAAATGAGGTGAGATCGGTGGCTGATAAGAAAAAGGATCTTCCGCTTCACAATGGTCCCGGCAACATGGATCACCCTGAACAATATCCGACGGAACAAGAAAGCCTGTTCGACAAATTCGAGAGCGAGCAGCATGTGGACCCGATTCCGATGGAAGACGCCAGGCTGGAGCGCCAGGAAGAAAAGCAGCGGGATGGCACGTCGAAGAAGCGTTCATCCAGCGACGATAAGTATCACAGCGGCTTTTAAAAATGGGATTGGCCTTATCACTGCAGCGTAACTTGAACTTATGGGCTCCGTTTTGGCGGAGCCTTTTGATTTCCCCGTTTTTTCTTTAATATAGAAGGGTATGTATTCTGATCTAAACCCTAGAGATTATATAAAGAGTGGAGTGGACCCTTTGTTTTCCATATGGACTTTAAACCGTGTGCAGCGAAGGATGCTGCTGGTACTGATAGCGGCGGTTCTGGTGATGTCATGTCTGCTGGTGCTGGCCGGTCTTCATGAACGTTCCCCCAGCATCAGCAGCGTGATCGAAGAACGGTATATCCAAAGTGCGGCCATGATCAGCCACCCCGGTGGAGACCTGGAAGAGCATGCCTCCAGCGTCATGCCCGGTGTGCCGCTTATGATTGCCGGACTTACCACTATATTCGGAAGCATGGAGGCTGCCCTGATCGGCTATCAGCTGCTCCAATGCTTCTTTCATGCATTTTCCGTCTACTTGGTGTTTGTGCTGTCCCGCTACATGTTCAATACGAGGATCGCTTTTCTCTCTTGCATGATCTATGCGCTATTCTGGCCGGCTTATGGCGCCGTCCGCCTGATCCTGCCGGATACGACCATGCAAACTTTGATGCTTCTTCTTGTCTGCGCCGTCATCGGAGCGCTTGAATTGAAGCAGGCGGGATGGTACGCGGCTGCCGGCGCGCTTACGGCGCTTATGGCCTGCTACAACCTTCAGGCGCTACTGTATCCTGTATTGTTCATTGCCTTCTGGATCAAATACCGCAGTCCGGTCAAGATCGTAACCGGGGGGATCCTTCTCATTAGCGCGGGATACCTGCTCATCTTGTCTCCATGGTGGCTGAACATCCCTCTGTTCAATAAATTGAGGTATATGTCCGGTCCGTGGAATCTCGCCGCGCTGTGGCTGGAATCCAGATACATCGAGGGCAATCCATTGGTTCATCTGTTCCGAAGCATATTTGCGGGCCGCACCTCCAAATATGCGGCTGCCATCGGAAACGAGGAAGCAAGAAAAATCGTGCAATCCGCATTGGATGCAGTCCGTCTGGTCATGCTGTTTGCCGGGGTCGCCGGCATCATCTGGTCCGTCTGGAAATACCGTCTGAAGCGGCAGCTGCCGGTGCTGCTGACGCTGCTGTATTTCATTGCCGCTGAATGGCTCGTTCCGAGCCTGGACGGCACCGGATTTCCCTATGCGGTCTTCCTGCTGCTCTACGCGGCATTTCTCGCGGACAAAGCGATCATTTACGCGCATAAGACTCGCCTGCTTCGCAAATAAGCATCGCTCCCGAAGCCGGTCCGATCACGGTGGCCGCCTGCGCCTGAAAGCACTTTGATGTTGTGCTTTCAGGCGTTTTTTTCATATTTTTGTAGAACCTTTCAGGTTGGTAAAACGTCTATATTAGTATCGAAGCTTCCATACATTCATGCCAGGAGGAATGACTGCATGAAATTAAACCGTAAATTCATCGCCATCCTTAGCATCGCCATAGCAAGCGTCCTGACGATAAGCACCATCCTGTACTTTACCGATGCTTCCGAACGCTCAAGCGGGAAGTACCGCATGAACGACAGCCTGAACGGTCAGGCGCTGATTCAAGTCGGCGCCACCTACATCACGCGTACACATTTAACCGCCTACAAGGATAACCTCACAAAGAGCGACACCCCCCTACCTGATGACTCCGCGCTCCTTAAAGACATGGCAGCAAAGGAATTGATGCTTCAGCTGGCTGATGAAGAGGGCGTTGCGGCAAGTCTGGAGGATGGGGCTCAGAGGGCAAGGCAGCTTCGGGAAACGCTCGAGAGCCAGCCGCGACAAGTGCAAGAGCAGCACATGCGCATGCTGGATGCGATGGGCATCAGCGAAGATCAGTACTGGGAAGACTACTCCCCGCCGGAATATCGGGACATGCTATCGATCGAACGATTCATGAATAAACTGACAACGGAAATGAAGACAAACCAGCCTGACGTCATAACCAGCACGAAGCAGCTGAAGGAAGATCTGCTGAAAAAGGCTGTCGATGAGCAGAGAATCGTCGTATTGGATCCGGATATTCAATGGAGATAGCGCCAAATTGGTATATAATGGAGTAAAAGTCCATATGTGATCATGGGAGGATATTATGAAAAAACGCTTCTCTTCTGTTCCTGCTTTTGCACTCGGCGCGATCGTCGGCGTGTCGCTGACAGCCGGTACGGCCGTTGGTGCCGCCGTTTATCTGAAGGCATTTCCATCCCAATCCAAAATTGTGGTCAACGGATCGGAAGCCCGGCTGTCGGATTCTCCGGTAGTCATACAAAACAAGCTGTATGTCCCCGTGCGGGACTTCTCGGAAGCGCTTGGATATCGGGTCGGCTCTGTCGGTCCCGAGGGAATCGGAATTATTCCCCAATCCTCGAATGGAGAGGCGATCCCGGTCGGCCCGACTGCGCCTTCCGAGTCCGAAGGAGCGCCTGCTCACGAGCGTCATTTGGTGAAAAACCTCGGCAAGCTGATCGAAGTCAACGGCGAATTGAATATGCAAAAGATTTATATCGTTATCGCTGCCGGTGAAGCGAGGCTGTATTCGCAAGATGAAACCACCGGCAACGGGCTGCTGCATTATTTGATTCTAGACGGCGATTCTTCCCTATACGACCCGTTTGTACAGATGGACGGACAAGCCGGAGAGCTGGATTACAACCTGCCGAATTTCGAAGGTCAGACGCCGCTTCATCTGGCGGTCATCCACAAGAATGACTTCTACATCGACAAGCTGCTGAACCAGCACAAGGCAGATGCCTCCCTTCAAGACGCTTCCGGAAAGACGGCGCTGGACTATGCCGAAAAAGACAGCAAGCAGTATAAATTGCTTACGGCCTACATCAACAAGAACAGCCAGTGATGTCCGAATGCTGCAGAGGCGCGTGAGCCCCACCGTTTACGGCAGACTCCTTCTCTATGCAGCCCTTCATATGCTATCGGAAGCCCGCTCACTTGGCGGGCTTTTGCTTTTGCCTTTGCTTTTGCTTTTGCGATTTACGGGTTAAAGCCCCGTGTCATTTTTTCACAGCCTAGCTGTAACTTTATGCCCTGGTTATACGTGTGTTACATAGAGGGGAGGACATGAAACTGAACAGTCTGGAATCGATTTATCAATATTACGTGAAAGACGTGTATCGTTACTTGTACTCCCTCTCTTACGATCACCATACGGCCGAGGACCTGGTGCAGGAAACCTTTTACCGGGCTTATTTGTATCTCGAGGATTGGAAGGAAGAACGAATCAAGCCGTGGCTGTTTCGGGTTGCCCATAACGCTTACGTGGACTATCAGCGCAAGGCGAGCCGCAGCATCGTCCGGGACGCGGAATTTTTCGATCAGATGATAGACCGGAATACGCCCGAGAACATCCTGCTCCAGCAAGAAGTCCACAGAGAACTCGGACGGATGCTGGCCGATATTCCGGAGAAGCAGCGGCAAGCGGTGCTCCTGGTCGATTTTCATCAATTCACCTACCAGGAGGCGGCGGATATTATGGGCATCACCTTATCCCATATCAAGATCACGTTATTTCGGGCCAGGCAGCGGCTGCGGGACATGAAACGAAAGGACGGGAATTTATGAGCGAAGAATTCAGGCAGCGGCTGAAGGACTATGCGGAGGGCAAGCTGAGTGACGAGGAAAAAAATGAAATCGAACGGGAAATGGAGAAGCTGGAGGAATACCAGGCTTACGTGAACGAGATCATGGATAACGAGCGTTCGAGCGATTCCGGCACCCCGCATGCCGCTGACGGTCAGACCGGCCTCTCGCCCAAGAAAGAAAAGCGAATCGTTCGCCGGGGCAAATGGCGGGCCCGAATCTCCAATACGTTGACGGTGATATCGGCGTTTCTGGCGATATTCGTCATCAGCTCGATCATTACGGCGCTGTTTTATGGGGTCGGCGATCCCAGCCGCAACGATAAATATCGGGATGCCATCGCCTCCGCCATCTCGATCTCGAAGCCTAATATCGACGTACGTTTAAATAGCCAGGTCAGAGCCTTCTTCCGGCAGGAAATGTACGGAGATATAGACAAACAGGTAGGGAGCGAACGCGTGACCGTCGGCGAATACACCGTCAACTTCCTGTTCGGGCTGCCGTCCGTCGATGTGGATTGGAATAATGGCAGCTCGGGTTCATCGCAGATTTTCTACCGGCCGGATAGCTCTGCGGAGACTTCTTCCGCGAATCAAGAAGAACCCAACGAACAGTCAAATGAGCAGAACGCTAGCACCTCCTCTGCAAAGAGCGGCGATTGGTCCAGGCTTGAAAAGCTTCCCGAAGGCACCGTGGCCGAGGCTTATGTATCGTTTAACCGTTTCTTCACGACCGACGAGCTGCTGAAACAATTCGAAGACCGGAATGTGGAGGCCGTCTGGTTTGCCGTCGATACCGGGCCGGATGACCGATTTAGCGGCGGAGACGGCGTAATCTCCCATCCTGTCGGCTTTCCTTCTTATCCCGTCTGGCATCATGACGATTATACGGTGACCTCTTATCAGGAGCAAAAAACGGGATGGTTTAGCAAAACCACATTTAGCGGCGGACATTACCCTTCTGTAGACACCTACGGGGACGGGGAGCTGCGGAATGAGCACTTCATCAAATCGCTGCGGCTTCTGCAGGAGTATGACCTGATTGCCGAACGGGTGGCTCCTTTTATTGACGTGGACGCTTCTTTAGCTTACGTGGAACAGAACGGCGTTCGCCTCTATGGCGCCGTCATTACCGGCCCTGTCAAAGAGCTGCTGACCTTGCGCGAGGTATCCTGGGTCCACGATCTGCGGGTCGGGGAAGTGCGGCTGTGGAATTGGATCGAGTGATGGCCTTATGGCGAGTGCCATATACTGCAACTGGCTGACGAACATGAAATGAGGGCCGACGGCCCTCCAAGCATGCCCCGGCCACGCTCCGTGCGTAAAGGGATCGATGCGCACGATATGCAACATGACATAGGGCAGCAGAATATCCCGGACTTCTTCCTTCATGGCAAGTCCGGGATTTTTCGTTAGTCATATAAAAGATTCAGGTCATGAATGATCCCTGCTGCCTGCGCTTGCCTCGTGGGACCATAACTCCATTTGCTGCTTCTTCTCCCGCTCCTCCCGGATTCGCCGGTCCCTCTCCATCGCGTCAGCAATATAATCGCGCGGCTTCAGCTTGCTGTTGATGTTCAGCAAAATGCCGATCATGGTGAGCTGCAGCAAAGCAATAACAACCAGCATGACATCCCTCCTTCTACATGGATTATGGATACTCTTGAACATTCCTACTTAATATAACACCTTCTCCCTCTATCAAGTTGGGAGTGAAGCTTATGGTCATAACCCTCATGAACGATGATTCATGCCATGAATCATAAGAGCTTCGCCCATGCGCTTACCCTTATTCTGCACTTTGCCAGACTTCCGAGAATCCGTTAAACTGGTAAGACGATAAACGAAATACGAAATGATTGGTGAATTTCATGACATCCATACCCTTTTATAAACGCCCGTACGGCGGTGAGCGTCAGGATATTCCGTTTGCGAAGCTGGCTTCCTTCGAGAACAGCCGGGACCTGATCCGCGATGACGCGCCGGATGCGGCTTTTTTTCGCGGCTTGGAATCCCAGGGACTGCTGCTGAACCGCGCCCAGATCCAAGCCGTACGACATACGCAAGGACCGCTGCTTACGCTTGCCGGCGCAGGCTCCGGCAAAACCTCCGTGCTGGTCAGCCGGACAGGCTACCTCATTGCCGCCAAGAGCGTCGACCCGTCTTCCATCCTGCTTGTCACCTTCTCCTCCAAGGCGGCGACCGAGATGAAGGAGCGCATCATGGCGCTTCCCGGCTTGAGGTCCAGCGAAACCGCCAAGGTAACGGCCAGAACCTTCCATTCCTTCTTCCTGTACTTGCTGCGAACCCGCGGCTATAAGCAGGAAATCCTGAGCAACGCCAGGCATCAGCAATTTATCATGAAGCGCATCCTGCGGGACATGGGCTTGCAGGATAGCTACGAAGCCGAGACGCTGCTATCGCTGTGGTCCGCCCACCGGATGAGTATGACCGGACTTGACGAGATGCCTGTCAAAACGCCTGCCGAGGTTGAACAGCGGCAGATTTTTGCCCGGTATGAAGCATGGAAGGAAGAGCATGGCCAGATGGATTTCGACGACATTCTGGTCTTGTCCTATCGTCTGCTGTCCCATGATTCCGGACTGCTCGCCTCCCTTCAGAGGCGGTACCGTTATGTCATGGTCGACGAGTTCCAGGATACGGGACTGTTGCCTTATGAGCTGCTCAAAAAAATCGTCGCCCCGCACCGCAATTTAATGGTTGTGGGTGACGATGACCAGACCATATACGGCTTCAACGGGGCGCGCAACGAATTCATCCTGGAATTCGACCAGACGTTTCCCGGGGCCAAGGTCGTGACGCTCGATATCAATTACCGCTCCCTCTCCTCGATCGTCGGGCTGGGGAACGAAATTATCCGCGTCAATGAACGGCGGCGCCCCAAGCAGCTGCGGTCGACCCGCAAGAGCAGCAGCGTGCCGCTCTACCTTCGACCCGGCGATCCCGATCAAGAAGCGGAGCTGCTGCTGACCCATATCACCGAGCAGGTCCGGGAGCACGGGAAGCAGTACCGCGACCATGCCATTCTCTATCGCACCGCAAACAACAGCCGGGCGATCTTCGAGCAGCTCGTGATGCGGGAAATTCCGTTCATTCATTATGAGAACGGGGATCTGTTCTACGAGCAGTGGATCGTCAAGCCGCTCATGGATCATCTGCGGCTGTCGCTGGACCGGCGCAATTTTACGGCGATGGAGGGCATGCTTCATACGCTGTACATCAACCGCGACAAGGGCATGGCTTTCATCCGGCAGCAGGATGCTCCGCGGCCCAAGAAAGGGCCTCTATCGCACCTCCTCTCCTTCCCCGGGCTGAAGGATTTCCAGATCGAGAATATAAGGGAACGCTCGAAGCTCATCAAGAGCCTGAAGGCGATGGAGCCCCTTCAGGCCGTGCAGGAAATGAGGCGGCAATTCTACGACAAATTCCTGGAGGCCGACGAGCGGCAGGAGATTACCCTCCATAAGGAATTCATTCAAGAGGGGCTGGATGAACTGGAGGCTTCCGCGAAGCGCTTTGGCGATATCGCTGAATTCGTCGGATTTGTCGACCGGCTGATCATCATCCATAAGGAAATGGCGGCCATGAAAAGGGACGAGCATGCCGATGCCGTCCGCTTAATGACCATCCATAAATCCAAGGGGCTGGAATTTCCCTCCGTGTGCCTGATCGGAGCGAGCGAAGGCATTCTGCCGCATACGTCCGCTCTGGACGCCGAGCGCAGGGACGATCAGCGCCCGCTGTCGGACAAAGAGGATAAGGCCTTGGATGCGCTGGAAGAGGAACGCAGATTGGCTTATGTTGCCATCACCCGAGCACGGGATGAACTGGTGATCAGTTCCCCGGGCTTTTATCGCGGACGGAAAGCGGAGGTTTCCCGCTTCTTCCGGGACGTGTTCCTCACGGATGAACAGAGCAAACAGGGCAACAGCATACCGAACAAAGGCGCAGGGTCAACGGCCCGCGCAGCCTTTACGGCGCAACGTACGATCCGCATAGAAACCTCGGCCAAGCCTTCATCGCCTTCCTCTTCTGCCGGGCGAAGGTTCGGGAGCGCCGCTAACCAGACGAGCCAACGTTTCGGTTCAGTTTCACGGACAGGGTCGAGTCCTACTCCCGAGCCGCAGTCTCCGTCTGCTCCCGCTGCGACGGAGATCGTCGACGTATGGCTGTGCACCAGCCCTAATTGCAAGGGCTGGCAGCGAGTCAACGCACGTATCCCTGCTAACAGGAGGGATCGGGAAAGCAAGGCTTGTCCATTATGCCAGGCACCTATGAAACAGGGTCGTAAAGAAGTTCCTGTGCATCACAGGCGCTAGGGGCAATTCTCAGACTAAAAAACTCGATTTACAAAGCTGTTAGGTGAAACATAGCGGTTTCTGGAATCATGAATACAACGAGTATCGCAGCTTTACCATGCTGTGCGCAGCATGATACCCGCCTGAATGAATTGTCGTGCCGCAAGCGCACGTCGATGTCCCCGAACCCGAAGCCTGTTATCACGGGCCTCGGGTTTTTGGCATCCCAAGACGGCATAACGATAGAAGGCTATACATTACATGACGGATCGGCTCAGCCAGGATCCCGGTTTTATTTCCCCGATGCCGCAAATATATATGGAAGCGTATACAGAATGCGTTACAATGGACATAAGAAATCATCTTATCTCATGCTTCGAATACATACCGAGGAGGAATGCCGTCATGATTAAAGGAATTGCCCATCTGGCGTTCGATGTTGCCGATATGGAGAAATCCCTTCATTTTTACTGTAATGTGCTTGGTTTTACCCGTGCTTTTGATATTCCCAATGACCAGGGCGAACCGTGGATCGAGTATATTAAGGTACGTGATGGACAGTTTATCGAGCTGTTTTACGGCGGACAAAACAATCCGGCCCATGTAGAGCGGCCCGTCGGATTCTCCCATCTCTGCCTTGAGGTGGAAGACATCGAGCGCATCGCGGAGCATCTTCGCAAGCAGGGCGTGAAGCTGGACGTCCAGCCGGTTCAAGGAAAAGACTTCAACTGGCAGTGCTGGGCCAGGGACCCGGACGGCAACCGGATCGAATTCATGCAGCTGGATCCGAAATCGCCCCAGATGAACTGTTAGACGCTACCATCGCCAGCCGAATCTCTGTCATGCCTTACCCGAGCCCCTGTGGAAACAAGCATCCGCTTGATCGCCGTTTCATTATCCTGTGCGCCGTATCACACGAAACATGCAGAGCTGAAAAATATCCGAACCACGCAGCCGCTTCCCGAAACGAATCTGCCGACAAGGGTCTTGATTGCAACGACATTCCGGCGGCTGTCGCCCAATAATCTCAAGGTCATCCCGTATACAGGGTTGACCTTGTTTTTTCTTGTGCAAAATGTAGAGACAGGCCTTACATTCAACATCTTGCCAACTTCTGTTAATCCGGCTACAATATAACCACCGAATTATTCAAATTTGAATAATATGTACATAGTTGAATAAGGAAAAGGAGTATCCTTAACATGAATGCACAACAAAGCAACATCAAATTGGTCGTGGCTGGTCTGCTGCTCGGCATCTTCATGGCCGCCATCGATAACACGATTGTAGCGACCGCGTTATCGACGATCATCCGCGATCTTCAGGGCTTCGACCAAGTCGTCTGGGTAACCTCGATCTACATGGTTGCCGTTATGGCCGGCACGCCGATATTCGGAAAGCTGTCCGATATGTACGGACGGAAGCGGTTCTTTATATTCGGACTGGTTGTCTTCCTGATTGGTTCCGCCCTCTGCGGGATGGCGAACAATATGACAGAGCTTATTATTTACCGGGCGATTCAAGGAATCGGCGGCGGTGCTCTTATGCCGATTGCGTTTACCATCGTGTTTGACCTGTTCCCGCCGGAGAAGCGCGGTAAAATGACAGGTCTGCTCGGCGCCGTATTCGGCACCTCCAGCATCATGGGACCGCTGCTGGGTGCTTTTATCACCGACAGCATCGGCTGGGAATGGATATTCTATGTCAACGTTCCGATCGGGATCATATCCTTTATCTTCATCATGACTTCCTACAAGGAGTCCCGTTCCCATGCCAAGCAAAAGATCGATTGGACGGGGGCTGCAACGCTTGTAGGCGCGATCATCTGTCTGATGTTCGGTCTGGAGCTGGGCGGGCAAACCTATGCTTGGGATTCTCCGCAAATTCTGGGCTTGTTCGGGGGATTCATTGCTTTGTTTATCGTGTTTCTGTTCGCAGAGACCCGAGCAGCCGAACCCATTATTTCATTCCAAATGTTCCGTAAACGCCTGTTTGCTTCAAGCAATATCGTTGCCTTGTTCTATGGAGCAACGTTTATCGTGGCAACCATCTATATCCCGATCTTTGTGAGCGGAGTGTACGGTGGATCGGCAACCAATTCGGGCCTCATTCTGATGCCGATGATGCTCGGCAGCGTATTCGGGAGCCAAGGCGGCGGTATGCTGACGACCCGGACTTCGTTTAGAAACATCATGATCCTGTCCGTCTTGTGCTTTATCACAGGCATTTTCTGCCTGAGCACGATAAGCCCGGACACGCCGCGCTACCTGTTAACGCTCTTCATGGTCCTGACCGGCTTTGGCGTCGGGTTCTCGTTCTCCACGCTCAGCATGGCCTCCATCCATAACTTTGATGCCAGACAGCGCGGCGCGGCAACATCGACGAACTCCTTCCTTCGCTCCTTCGGCATGACGGTGGGGATTACAATCTTCGGGATCATCCAGCGCAACGGCCTGAACAACCGGCTCGCGGAAGCCGGAGGAAACGCGCCGGCCGGTGCCGAGTTAAATGCGGACGCCGTCCTTTCACCTGAAGTGATGGGGCAGCTCCCACCGAACGTGCGCGAACAGATCACGGCTTCATTGGCTGATTCCATCGCGAACACGTTCATGTGGGCGCTTGTGCCGGCGGTGCTGGCGCTTGTGTTCGTCCTTATGATGGGCAACGAACGGGTGACCGTTCCCGCCAAGGCTAAGGGAGCCTGACGGCATGTCCATGAAGCTGGCCATCCTGGGCTTGCTGCTGGAAGGAGACCATCATCCGTACGAGATCCGGACCAAGATGAAGGATCGGGGCATGGATCAATATACCAAGCTCCAGATGGGCTCCCTCTATTACGCGGTAGACCGGCTCGCCGAGAAAGGATTCATCGAGGCCGTGGAAACCATCCAAAGCGACAGCCGTCCGGATAAAACCATCTACAGGATCACGGAATCCGGACGCAAGCTTTTTGAACAGCTGCTGCTCAAGAAATTCAGGGACATCGAGCCCGTGCACCACCCGCTGTATATGGCGCTGCCCTTCTCTCGCCACGCAGACCCCGCCGTTCTGGCCCCCATCCTGCAGACCCGGATCCGGGAAGCCGAACACCGGGTGAACCAGGCGCACCAACTATACGTGGAGCACCAGCATATCGTCCCCCGCAGCACGCAGCACCTGATGATCGGGATGTATGAGCACGCCAAGACCGACCTGAACTGGCTAAGAAGGCTGCACGAGGACCTGGTGCAAGGGAAGCTCGGCACGATGGGCGAGCCGTTGTTTCCTGAGGACGACCAGGAAAGACGATAATGCCAAGGGGGCTTTCCACCTGCTATTGAATACGCAAAAAAAAGCGAGCACTTCCCTCACTCAGGGCTGGTGCTCGCTTTTTTATATGAAAACGACATTTAGAACAGGAACTCATCCGGGTTGGAGCCGAAACGTTTGTTTTGGTTCAAGCCGTCAATGGCCGCCATATCTTCTGCGGAAAGCTCGAAATCGAAGATGCCGGCGTTTTCACGGATCCGATGATCTTTAATCGATTTCGGAATGACGATGACGCCGTTCTGAATGTCCCACCGCAGAATGACTTGCGCCGTGGTTTTTCCGTATTTCTCCGCGATCTGCGCCAGCGCCGGTTGATCGAGGTTGCCCTGCATCAACGGGCTCCAAGCTTCCAGAACGATATGATTCTCGCGTGCATAGCCCAGCAGCTCCTTCTGGGAAAGCAGCGGATGCAATTCCACTTGGTTGACGACAGGCACCACGCCGGTATCCTCAATGATATGCTGCAGGTGACGGATTTGGAAATTGCTGACGCCGATGGAACGAACGAGGCCTTCTTTTTGCAGATGAATCAATGCCTTCCACGTCTCGAGGTATTTATCTTTACCCGGCCAGTGCACGAGATATAAATCAACGATATCCAGCCCCAGCTTCTTGCGGCTCGTCTCAAAAGCTTGCAGCGTCTTCTCATAACCCTGGTCATCGTTCCATACCTTGGTGGTGATGAACAGCTCGTCCCGCGAAACTCCGGATTCGCGAATGGCTTGCCCTACGCCCTCTTCATTGCCGTAGATGGCAGCGGTATCGATGCTGCGGTACCCTGCAGCGATTGCTGATTTTACGGACTGAATAACCTCTTCGCCTTCTTTGGTCTTCCATACGCCAAGGCCCAGCCACGGCATTTTTACGCCGTCATTCAAAGTAGGTCCATCGGTAAAAGTTTGATTGGCCATTCTGAAATCCCTCCTGTATATGTAATGCAGCGGTTATTGGGCCGCTTTCTCCAGTATATCAAAATCCCAGTATCCCGCTCAACGTTACAGCCCTTGCGAGGGCTGCGGACATTTTTTAACTGCATTTAAACGGGGTTTAAACTTCGTCGGATACAATGGGAACAGATACAGGAAAAACAGGCTTTGCGGCCGTTTATCAGGAGGAATATGACCCCATGGAAAAAGCCATGCTTATCGTTGCCTTAATCGCACTTGCCATCACATTCGTTCTCTTCGTCGGAAATATCGTGAATAACGGACTGTCCGCCGCCTTCAAACTGAACAGCCGCGCCAAGAGGCTTGCCGTCGTACTGATCATCGTCTACGCCGTTTCGATCAGCGGATTCGCGCTTCTCCACCATAGCTGAACCCATCATTCATCGCCAAAAAGGGCCGTCCTATGAGCAGCATGCTGCTGTAGGCTCGGCCCTTTATTAATCGTTACGGCATATGCATGTAACCTATCGTTTTAATCCTTGCGTCTAAAAATACCGAAGGTCAGCAGCCCGCATGCCGCCAGAAACAGATACGGCCCAGCGGCCGCCCCTCTGATCGTCTCTCCAAAAAAATCAATGGTCTTGGACGACACGTACATCATGGTCAGGAAAATAGCGACCAGCGCTAAAGCGTAGGCAATCAGCTTGTTCATCTTCTTCTCGCGAACCACTTTCAAAAACGGATAGATGAAACATACGATGAACAACACGCCGCCCTGCATAAAGCCGTTCTCCGCAGCCACGCCGATATCCAGCCATTTAAAAAAGAAAGAGGCTATCGCCAAACAGGTGGCGATAAAAATAAATTTGCTCCCCAGATCCCACTGTTTAAACCGAAATTTCATCCATGTACACTCCCCTAGTGTCAATCCCCCGGATGCCCAGCACCCTTCGATAAACTTAGGGTCCATTATACCGGATTTTTGCGGCCGGGGATAGATCAACTACAGGTCTGCAGCACTATTCAGCCATACCGTCTTGTTCGCGGCCGGTTGACGTTTCCCCTGCTTCGGCTCCATGTCCGGATATCCGATGTACAGGAAACCCAGCATTTTATCGTCAGGCTTCAATCCGAACGCTTGGTTCATCAACGCGTGGAAACACGGCTCGCCGGTTCTCCACACAGCGCCAAGACCCAGCTCATGAATTTGCAGCAGCATGTTCTGGATGCCGGCGAATACCGCTCCGTACTCTTCCAGCTCAATCACCTTCGGATCCGTCGACGGCTCAACCGCCACACCGATGACGACCGGAGCGCGGTACGCCTTCGTACGTCCCGATTCGCGCGCTGCGCTCACGGCCTCTTCGCTCGTATCGTCG
Source organism: Paenibacillus sp. HGF5 (assembly GCF_000204455.1). Lineage (NCBI taxonomy): Bacteria > Bacillati > Bacillota > Bacilli > Caryophanales > Paenibacillaceae > Paenibacillus > Paenibacillus sp. HGF5. The sequence continues at coordinate 34,231 of NZ_AEXS01000144.1, forward strand.
CCGCCGGCCACCTGAATATCCCCCAGGGCATTGCCGAGTACGTCGCGGCCTTCCCCTTGCATGACAAAGAATTTCCACGGCTCCGTCAGCTTGTGGTTCGGCGCCCAGGTTCCTGCTTCGACGATCTGTTCGATCAACTCCTGCGGTACGGCGTCAGGCTTGACCTTGCCAAGGCTGCGGCGCGTGCGGATAGCTTCACTTACGTTCATATCTGATTTCCTCCCGAGCTATATATAGTTGGTCTTATTTGCATACTCCTAATTGAGAGTCTATCTCAATTATAACAAAAAGAGAAGGGGACACCTATCGAGATTCTCGGGTACGGTTCATGTCATAAATTGACCAGTTGAAGAATAACAAGCTCTTCTCTGTCTCCAAATCCTCGATTACAGCCCAAAATTATTGTAAATCCTCCTCTGTTTTACTAGCATTTGGATCGAAACGTTCACATCCTTCCCCTCTATTTTATCTAGATTTCCATGCCATTATCTGGGATAATGAGATTTAACTCACAAGAAGATTAGGAGGATGATTCATGACTGATAAGCGACTTATAACGCCCGAGGATTTGTACCGGATGCACTGGGTGAATGACCCTGTCGTATCCCCCGCAAGCGGGGCCATAGCCTATGTACATAAGTCCGTCAGCGAAAAGCACGACGGTTACCGTTCCCATATCCGCCTGCTTCCCGCAGGCGGCGATCAGGATATTCCCTTCACTTCCGGCGAAGCCGATGCAGCACCCGCTTGGTCCCCCGACGGGTCTGAGCTTGCCTTCTTGCGCAAAAAGGGCGATAAGCCACAGGTATGGATCATGCCTGCCAACGGAGGGGAAGCCCGCCCCGCTACCGACCTGAAGCACGGCGTCAGCGCATTTAAATGGTCGCCCGACAGCTCGCGTCTGCTGGTTCGGAGCGAAGCCGAAGCGGCTGAATCTACCGAAAGCGAAGAGAAAGACAAGGACGACAAGCACAAGCTGCCGGAAGAAAAAATCATTAACCGCATTAAATATAAAGCCGATGGCCCCGGATTATGGAATGAACGCCGACATCATCTATATATCGTGAATCCGGCTACGGAAGAATGCAAACCAATCACCGAAGGAGATTTTGACGTATATGCCTTTGCCTGGTCACCCGACGGCGGCAGCATCGCTTACAGCAGCACCCTCGCCACGGAGCATTTCACGAACCCGGATCTTCGCTTGACGAACGATGTGTTTGTCATGGACCTGTCCAGCGGATCGGTAACCGAAAT
>NZ_AEXS01000143.1:0-94011 GCF_000204455.1 Paenibacillus sp. HGF5
CTTCTTTGTCTTTCGCCGAAAACTCATTTTCAGCGGCGACCTTTATAATATATCATGCTGCCCATCATTTCGTCAAGAACTTTTTTTGAGAACTTTTTAATTCGACATCTTCTTAACCGAATTATCAAAGTCCCTTTCGAAGGGGCGAGTTATAATGTATCACAGAAACAGCTGGCTCGTCAACATGATTCGCCAAATTATTTTTCGACTTCATGTAACAAAGTAATCGACACATGATTCGCTAAACCTTCCCCCTATCTTGATGTCACTCTCGTTAGATACTGTTTCCTGAGACGCGGTTTCATAAACGTTAGTATTAACTTCTTCTGCACAAAAAAAGAAGGACTCCCGTCCTTCCTCATAAGTCGGTGTAGTACCGGATGGCTTCAGTCCCGTAGGATCTGGATTCCCTCCATACCGGAACTTCCTTCACCAGCGACCGATACACCAATTTGCGCATCACGATCGGCAGCTCCTTGCATACTGGTGCCAGCTCAGGGTGGAGCACCAGCTCCTGTATCGTCCAAGGATTCCGACGGCTTCTTAATATGCGGAGCAATAGCGCAGAAGAGCTCTCCAGCTTAGATATCATGGAGAATTCATAGGCAAGCAAGGCCAGCTCTACCCGTTGTCCCAGCGTTTCCGTGCTGACCGTAAGCTCTTCATATAGCTTGCGTACAGGTGTGTTTAATCCTGTAATCTGCTCCCAGACCGCCGATTCCGGATGAATCCCCCGCTCGATCAGCTCCAGCTCGCCCCAATGGTGCAGACCTTCCAATAGAGTATGGTAAGCATCCAGCACCCGCTCCTCCTTCAAAAGCATCTTGGCATCCATGTACTTTTGCAGGAAGTGGGCAAAGCCTATAAACAATTTTTGCTCCCGGAACGGTTCTGCGAACCTGAGGAAATCTCGTCGCAGATTGGAAAGGCGATCTTGATTGTCTTTTATGACATCCCCTTCCAGGAGGCATTTGATCAATACTTTGTCCGTGCCCCTCAGGAGCTCCCGATGCAATTCGTCCAAGCCGATGCTTAACACCTGACAGCGTTCCCCGCCTACGATAGAATGCTGGATGGGAGGCTCATCAGGCGTTCCGTCATACACGACAACAATATTGACCTCAAAATCGTGAACAAGTGATCCTCGCTGCATATTGTCCGAATTACGGTATGCTATCGCTCCTACAGCTTCCTCATCAACCGTATTTCCATAATAAAAAGAAAAGTTGGTTAATTCCACGTTTCCCTCCATACATTCCTTGGCGAATTTCAGCCATTTCAGTTATAATGTAATTCTACATGTCCATGTAAGTTCCTTCTTTTAGGAGATAAGATCTTATAAGATGACAAACGGAATTCAAGATCTCATTTCTTGTTTCGCCTTATTTCATAAACAACTATTTGAATAGACAGGAGTTTTCGAGCATGATCTTTAAGAATGCAAAAATCAACGCCTTCCGCACATGGGGACTGCTGCTGACTATGCTCGGCATGGGCCTTATGGTGCTTGGCACGGCCGGTATCGTATTCTTTGGACAAGCAGGCAAAATATTTGCCGGTATCGGGTTGGTGTTTGGCCTGATTATGATGCTGGGAAGTCTCGGCATTTACTTTTGGGCAGGCATGCTGTCCACGAGCGCCGTCCAAATCCAGTGCCCGGAGTGCAATAAACTGACCAAAATGCTGGGCAAAACCGACCGCTGCATGTTCTGCCATACGATTTTGACGCTGGATCCGAGCCAAGCCAACATCACAGCAGAAGAGCTTGAAGCCCAGCAGATCAAATCCTAACAAGGATTTGCAGAACCTGCTTATATGTAGGATTCGCAACGCTTAAGACGAATAAACACAAAGAACCCGGTTATCCTCGCGATAACCGGGTTCTTTGTGCTTAGGATGAGAATGATAAGTTCCATGGTTCCCTAATCATGTATCGTCTTAAGAACATGCCACGTTTCCGGGACGGCAAAGCTTCGATTCCAGGAAGCAATGCCGCCAAGCTCCAGCTTTTTGGCCATTTTGACCCGGGATTGCAATGAAGTGCCGTCTTCCATCCATATCTTCTTAATGGACTCTCCCTCCTCGAATTGGACATAATTCTGTCCGGTCCCGGCATCCAGCGAGCCTTTCACCTTCTCCTCCTTCAGCAGGGCCTGCAGCTTCTCCATACCAATCGCTTTGGAGGACACTTTCGTCTCTCCCGCTTCGCTCGTTTCGGTCCAGACCCGCGTATACAACGGTACGCCCAACACCAGCTTGGATGGCGGGACTGCATCTTCTTCCAGGATTCGCCTTACCGACTGCTCAGCCCATGGCAATGAGGAGACCGATCCCGCTTTCGGACTGGTGGCCCAGTGCTCGTCATAGGCCATCACCATCATGTAATCAACGGTTTCGCCGAGTCGTTTCCGGTCGAGAAAGAGCGACCACATCTCGCTGTTCGATTTGGGCGTAACATCGATGGACACAATCAAACCTCTGGCTTTGGCAAGCGGCTTCATTTCCCGCACGAATTGTACGACATGATCTTTATCCTTGGTGTAGACATTTTCAAAGTCGATATTGATACCGTCGAGATTGTATTGCTTGGCATAAGCCAGCATCTGTTCAATGATATGGGATCTTTTATCGAACGTAGACAGCGCTTCGGTGGTCAGGTCAGGGTCGAAGCTGTTGTCCATGAGACCCCAAACTTCCTTGTTCCTGTTATGCGCCCAACTCACATACTGCTTAACCGCTTTGGATTTGACCGTTCCTTCTCCGTCCACGATGCTGAACCAGGTCGGACTGACCACGTTGACACCGGGCAGTTCGCCAATGCTATCCGTGCTCGGATTCTTGGTGTAGACGGCTTCCCATACCAGGTTGACCGACTTGTCCTTCCATTCCAGCTCAGCCCGCGAAGGGATCTGCTTCAGAGCCGGAATTTCCTTCAGTTCCCCAAGCTCGATCTGCTCTTTAAGGACATATCCCGTATACCCGTTATCCGCCTGAACGAATAACCATCCCTCCTCTTCGCGCCATACCCGAAGCCGCTCGCCGGCCGGCATGTCCAGTACGATCGGGGACTTCTTCTCCCCGCTCTCGCGCAGAGCCACGGTGTCCTCGGGTTTACCGGGAGCCGCCTTCGCAAGCTGAATCGCATCCCCGGCGCGCATCAAAATGACCGCGCCTGTTGCCGAGTCTTCGTGAACGGCCACCCCATAATGCTGCTTGAGCGGCTTCAGCGGAACATAAGCAATGCCGTTAACCAGTTCAGGCGCATAAGGCAGGGTAACCGCTTTGCCGTTCAATTCCCCCTTCAGACTATCCATCTTCATGCGAAAAACCGATTCGGAAGTCGTAATAATAATCGATTCCGTTTCCTGCTCGAAACGGATGTTGGCATCCACGCTCTCCTGAATCACCGTTATCGGCAGCAGCAGCTCTTCGCCAGATCCCAGAGCAGGGTGCTCCTTCAATTCGCCCTGAACGAAAATCGGCTTGTCCATTCCGCGCCAGTCCGGTACGGTATAGGTCTGGTTCGGAAACAACGTGGTGACAACCCACCAGACCCCCGCCGCAATCAGCATCAGCCCTAGATAAAAAGAGCTTCTGTTTGTACGCCTCTTTTTTCCCCGATATCTTCTTCTTGCCAAACTGCTCCCCCATTTCACTTTCGCCAAATCGCCCCAATCCATCGCGAAAAAATAAGCCCTAAAAATAAAAACGTGTGGAATGGTTCATTCCGCACGTTCATCATCTATAACAACCGGCGTCTATTGACAGGACTTGCAGAGCCCATACAGCTCCATTCTCAGTCCTTTTACTTCAAATCCGGTGCTTTTCTCAGCCTGCACTCCCACATCTTCGAGGGACGGATAGCTGAAATCTTCGATTTTGCCGCAACTTTGACAGATGACATGATGATGGTCGGAGACGTTGGCGTCAAAACGACTCGAATTGTCTCCGTACGTCAGCTCGCGCACCATGCCGGCTTCAATAAACATTTTTAAATTGTTGTATACTGTGGCTACGCTCATACTAGGAAAATTAGGTTCCAGAGCCCGATAAATATCATCCGCTGTCGGATGGCCCATAGATTCCACCAAATACGTTAAAATCGCATGACGTTGCGGCGTGATACGGACACCGGTCGTTTTCAGTTGTTCCAGCGCATGCTGTACGGACGTTCCCATGGTTGCCCACCGCCTTCAAGTTTAACTGGTTTTTACAAAGCATAGATCGCTCTTACGCTTTATTGTACGGCGTTTCTTGGATTGTTGTCAATCCGGCAGAGGCGTCCAGCCCCCGCTGTTCCGGCCTTCCTCCTGTTCCGGGTAGCTCCGGTAAATGTTCAGGTTACTGTTACCTTCAATGCGAATGGAATGCTCGCCGGTGCCGGATTCCCCGGAAATGGTTTTCTGCTCGATCTTAAGATTAGGCAGCGTGGTCAGAATTCTTCCGTAACTAATCGTCCCTTCAAGCTTGTAATCGCCCTCGAGAGGAACGTGAAGATTCATCTCTCCAACCGCGCTATATACATTCCAATCGCCTCCGATCCGGGGGGAACGAATGGCTACTCCGCCATTAAGGGACTCGGCGCTTAATTGCGACTCCGCACCGCTGATCAGAATATTGCCGTTCCTCGTCTGGACCCGGATATGATCCGTCGTTCGCTTGACCGTCATGTTTCCTACTTGCGTGGTCAAGTCGGTCTCGCCCGTGATGTCAACAGCCAGCATATTCCCGCGGTTGGTGGACATTTTAACATTACCGATAACGCCGCGCGCGGTCATTTCGCCGTTCAGCGTTTTGCCTGTCACATTCCCGTAGACCCGATCCATCGTGATAGGCCCATTCCCGCTCTCCAGCAAAATATTCTCAATCGCTTCCACCCGGTTTAAGGTAATCGCTCCGTTCATCGTCCGTATCTCAAAATTGAACCGGCGATCATCCGGGACCGCGATATTCAAATTCATTCGGGGCTGCCGTTTACCCGATTCTCCATAGGCTTTTCCCTTGGACCGAATCGTGATCGTCTTGCCTTCCCCGACCTCGATCGTCGACTGCTCGGCGATCGCCTCCGCTACACCAGGCTGCTCTCGGTCGACCCACACTATCGCTTCCACCCGGATATCGTCGACGTCCTGCCGCGTGATGGAGATATCTCCGTTCAAGTGATCGACGATGATCTTCTCGGTATTGAGCTCCACCGGTATATCCAGTGCCGGCTTCTGGAACCGGTTATCTTCCGCTTCGCTGTAATCCACGCCCGCTGCCGTCAAATTCAGGCTCACCCGGTTCCAGAGATGAAGGAAATGCTCCTGCTGGGAAATCACGAATACGGACGCCGTAACGGCGACTGCCAGCAGAATCCCCCGAATATCCGGCCGAAACCGAAATTCCCTACGACGGCCCAGGGCTCGGGACAGTGTATACCTGACGATATATTCAACGCCGAGCAGGATAAACAGCAGCGGCCACCAACGCTGGAGCATGAATATATAATCCGTCCCTCTCCACTCGTCAAGCAGCAGCAAAGCGCCCGTACTGACAAGCAGCAAGGCGGCCGTATATCGCCCAACTCTGATTTTATGTTTCATCCGTCTCCTCCCCTCGTCTGATTACGCGGCTTTCACCCATGTGCCGCTGTACGTGTACTATAGGGATTTTCTCTTGTCTTTATGATGCCTGAGAGCTTCCCGGATCCCGGCCCAAATCCCGATAACGATGAGCACGACGGCGGAGGCCTCCGCACCGTAGTCGCGAATTCCCTGCTGCAGCCAAGGCGGCTTCTGGTGAAACAAAATGAGCAGGGACCCGGTAACAACCAGCATCAAGCCAAAAGCGATTCCCCGCTCGCCGCGAAACAGATGAATAGCCCCGTTCCCTCTTCCGTCACCTCCGGAAGCAGCGGCTGCCTCGCCGCGTCTTTTTCGGGAAATAATATATTCGGCTGCCTGCAGCACGTCAAACACGTTATAGAAATAACCGATCGGAATCAGAAGCCCCAGCACGACAAGCAGCGGAACGTTGATCTGCATGCCGATGGAAGAGAAATATAAAAGCGCCGATATATCCAGCAGCAGCAGCATGATGAACGTGATTCCCTTACGGTACATGCCGAGGTACAGATGACCCAGCCCTGGAATGAGTGCGGCTAATAAAAGCGCGTAGAATTTCCGTCTTTTTCGCTGAAGTCCGGGATGCCGCTTCATCCGAATCGAGCGCCTTTTTTTCTTGCGGACTGCGGTTTGCGTTTCGGTGGTTGGATTCATAACCTACTCGCCTCCTTCCAAACATCAAGGGACTGGCGTTGTTTACCGATGTTTTTCTTTGATAGTACCCCAATGCGAAGCCGAAGTAACTGGCAAAAAACTGGATAGGCCATTCAGGAGAAGCTGATAAGCCTACAAAAAAACGGCCCTGCCGGTAATTCAGCAGATGCCGTTTGGTTATGATGATGGAAGCCGGTTATTCAGCCGTTACCATCGTTACGTGGCCGATTCCCCGCAATTGCCGGGTGATCTCCATCGGTTCGAATTTACGGTCGGTCAAGACTTGCAGCGAAATTTCTAGTCCTAGCACCGCAGGCTGCAATTCCCCGTATGCCGCATTGCTCCGCTCGTTTACGACGAGCTTCTTGATCACGAATTCCTGCTCCTCCAGAACTGCCGATATGTCATCCAAAATATTCGGCGTATTCTCAGCATGCAGGGTGATCAAATGCAGTTTGCTGCCGCGGATGTACCGCTGCTCCAGCTTATTAAAGACCACCAGGTTCAGAAGGATCAGCACCGTGGATACAATCGACGCAAAATAAAACCCGGCCCCTACGGCTAGCCCCACGGCACCCACAACCCAGATGGACGCGGCGGTCGTTAATCCGGTAATGGATTTGCCTGTAAACAAAATGGTGCCGGCGCCAAGGAACCCGATCCCGGTAATGACTGCCGTGGCCAAGCGCGCAGGGTCGATCCGAACGTTAATCTCGGCAACGAAATCGGAAAAACCGTAAATGGATAACAGCATAATAAGCGCAGAGCCCAGACACACCAAGATATGGGTGCGCAATCCTGCCGCATGGTTGGAACGCTCCCGTTCAAAACCGATCAAGCCGCCAAGCAGCATAGCCAGCAGCAATCGTAATAATATGGATACATTATCTATCACCCAAGGATTAGTCAAAAGAACGATACTCCCCTCACGTCACGTCTGTCGAATATGCGATATCATTCATTGTTTATGAAGATGGAACTCGGTCAATTCCACGCCCGGAGAGACCTCGAATGCATGGTCCCTCACGAACCCGAATTTCTCGTACAAGGTCACAGCCGGCGTATTGCGCGTCCCTGTCGATACCGTGAACATCGGCGCCTCCTTGTAGCTTTCCAATACATGGCGAATTAAACTCCCCGCGATACCTTTGCGAAAATGACCGGGATGGACCATCATCCGCGATATGGTGACCTGATCCTCTCCGGGCTCCACCGCTATGGCTCCGACGAGATCCCCTTCTTCATTTATATAACCAAAAAAGGTTTCCCCGCTCGCACGGATCGTCTCAAAGGTGTCCAGCAGCGGAGGAATTTCCGAGAATCCGATCAATTCGGCTTCCAAAGGGTACGCCATGTGCTGCAGGCTCCATATCTGCTGCACGGTATCCCGATCCTCCAAGGATAGTTCCTTAATCATCCATTCATCCCCTAACCGAGTTATTGTAAGAAAAAAATCATCGGCGTACTTTCAAATAAAACAGACCGCGTTTAACGGTCGTTTTTCTTGGGATATCAGGCAGCAGCCCTTCCAAAGTTCATACTTTCTGATATCTTAAAAAGGAACTTGCCCCGATTTCGGGACAAGCTCCACATCTTCTAAGAAAATGATTCGAGGAAAAACCCCGGATCGGTAATTATCCGTTCAGCACCTCAACCAGCAGTTTGTTGGCGAGGGCCGGGTTGGCTTTCCCTTTGCTCTCTTTCATCACTTGACCAACCAGGAAGCCGATCGCCTTCTGTTTGCCTGCCTTGTAATCCTCCACGGATTGCGGATTGTTCGCGACCACCTGCTCAACGATGCCCTTGATCGCACCTTCATCGCTGATTTGGACAAGTCCCTTTTCCTCAACGATTTGCGCAGGCAGCTTGCCGCTTTCCAGCATCTCCTTAAAGACGGTTTTCGCGATTTTGCTGCTGATGGTCCCCTTCTCGATCAAGCCGATCATCTCGCCCAAGCCTTGACCCGTCATCTTCACTTCAGATAGCTCCAGATTGTTCGAGTTCAAATACCCCAACAGATCGCCCATGATCCAGTTGGATACGGATTTGGCATCCTTCGTGTAGTTCAAGCTGTCCTCAAAAAAGTCGGCGAGCAGCTTGGATGACGTAATGACCGCAGCATCATAGTCCGGCAAGCCGTACTCGGAAGCATAGCGGGCTTTGCGGGCATCCGGAAGCTCGGGGATCGTCGCGCGAACCGCTTCTTTCCACTCTTCGCTGATATGCACCGACACCAGATCCGGGTCCGGGAAATAGCGGTAGTCGTGCGCCTGCTCCTTGCCTCGCATGGAGAAGGTCTTCGCCTGGGCTTCGTCCCAGCGCCGCGTTTCCTGTACGATCACGCCGCCTTCATCAAGGATTTCCGCTTGACGGAACTGCTCATATTCCAATCCGCGCTGCACGCCGCGGAAGGAGTTCATGTTCTTCAGCTCGGCTTTCGTTCCGAATTCCTTCTGTCCCCATGGACGAAGGCTGATGTTGGCGTCGCAGCGAAGCGAGCCCTCTTCCATCTTCACGTCGGATACGTCGCAGTACTGCATAATCGCGCGCATTTTCTCCAAGTATGCCTTGGCTTCCTCCGGCGTCGAGATCTCCGGTTCGGACACGATCTCAACGAGCGGCGTTCCGACCCGGTTAAAATCGACCAGCGATGCATAACCTCCGTCGACGTGCGTGAGCTTGCCGGCATCTTCCTCCAGGTGCAGGCGGGTAATGCCGATCCGCTTCGTCTTCCCGTCCACCTCAATATCGATCCAGCCGTTCTCGCCGATCGGCTGATCGTACTGGGAAATCTGGTATGCTTTCGGGGAATCCGGGTAGAAATAGTTCTTGCGGTCGAATTTGCTGACATCGCCGATGGTGCAGTTCAGCGCCATGGCAGCCTTTATGGCATATTCCACAGCCTGGCGGTTCAATACGGGCAGAACGCCGGGATGGCCAAGGCAGATGGGACATGTATGCGTGTTCGGCGGAGCTCCGAACGCAGTGGAGCAGCCGCAAAATATTTTGGAATGGGTATGCAGCTCTACGTGAACTTCCAATCCGATAACCGTTTCATATTTAGATGTAGACATCGATTGTTTCCCTCCTTCTCTGCCGCCGGTTTACAGTTCAGGGCGCCGTTTATGATGATCTGTATTTTGCTCGTAGGCATGCGCAACGCGCAGCACGGTCGACTCATCAAAGGCTTTCCCGATAATTTGCATTCCTACGGGCAGTCCGTCCGCGAATCCGCAAGGGACGCTTACTGCCGGCACTCCCGCCAGGCTGACAGGAATCGTCAGGATATCGTTCAAATACATCGTCAGCGGATCATCGACCTGCGTCCCCAGCTTGAAAGCCGTAGTCGGAGCCGTTGGTCCGATGATGACATCATATTGCTCGAATACTTTATCGAAGTCCTGCTTGATGAGGGTACGGGCTTTCTGCGCCTTCAAATAATAGGCATCGTAATAGCCCGAGCTGAGCGCGTAAGTCCCCAGCATGATGCGGCGTTTCACCTCATCCCCGAAGCCTTGGCTGCGGGATTCGTGATACAGGTCGATCAGGCTGCCTGCATTGTCGGAACGAACGCCGTAACGTACGCCGTCAAAGCGGGCCAGATTCGAGGAAGCCTCCGAAGAAGCAAGCAGATAATACGTAGCGACCGCATAATCGGTATGCGGCAGGGAAACTTCGTCCCAGGTAGCGCCCAGCGATTCAAGCACCTTCAGCGCGTTCAGGACGGTTTCCTTCACTTCGGCGTCAACGCCCTCGCCCAGATACTCTTTAGGCACGGCGATGCGCAGACCGGCAACGTCTCCGGACAATGCGCTCAGATAGTCGGGCACGTCCACTTTGGCGGATGTCGAATCCATCGGGTCATAACCGGCGATGGCTTGCAGGACATAGGCAGAATCTTCTACGTTTTTCGTCAAAGGCCCGATCTGATCCAGCGATGAAGCGAAGGCGACAAGGCCAAACCGGGATACGAGTCCGTAGGTCGGCTTAAGTCCCACGACACCGCAGTAAGAAGCCGGCTGCCGAATGGAGCCGCCGGTATCCGAGCCCAGCGCGAAGTAAGCTTCGCCGGCAGCCACGGCCGCAGCCGAGCCGCCGCTCGAGCCGCCTGGTACCCGGTCCAGGTCCCATGGGTTGCGCACGGGATAAAAGCTGGAGTTCTCATTGGAGCCTCCCATTGCAAATTCATCCATGTTCAGCTTGCCGATCGTTACGGTGTCCGCCGCACGCAATTTACCGACAACCGTCGCATCGTAAACCGGCGTGAAGTTAGACAGAAACTGACTTGCGCATGTGGTGCGAAGCCCTTCCGTTACGATATTGTCCTTAATTCCGACAGGAAGTCCGAACAACAGTCCGCGCGTCTCCCCAGCAGCCAGCTTGTCGTCCAAAGCCTTGGCCGATGTACGCGCGCCTTCCTCGTCCAGCGTAATAAATGCCTTTACCCGATCCTCACGTTCGGAAATACGGGTAAACGCTTGGTCGACCAGATCGGTTACGGAAAGCTCCTTATTCTGCAGCTTATTATGTATCTCCGATAACTTGTAATCAAACAGACTCAAGTGTGTATCCTCCCTCCAGGCTATTCCAAAACAGCAGGTACTTTAATTTGATCGTCTTCTTCATCCGGTGCGTTGAGCAGCACTTTCTCGATCGGCAGGCTCTCGCGCACTTCGTCTTCCCGCATGACATTGCTGAGGTGCAGCACGTGCGTAGTCGGCTCAACGCCGTCCGTATCCAATTCGTTTAATTTCTCGGCATATTGTAAAATCGCATTCAGTTGGCCGGTAAACATCTGCTCTTCTTCAGGCGTCAAATTTAATCGGGCCAGCTTCGCTACATGCTGAACATCCTTATCGGTAATGCTCATGGCTTTGCGTCCTCCTTCATGCCCCTATCCAGTTAAAGGGGTAAAGTCTGTCTCGATAACTTTTCTCATTATATTGTAGAAGCATGGAAGATTCAATCCAATGGCTTGAAGCGTGGAGCTTTCAGGAACTGGTTGCCTCTCACTTCAAAAAAGAGTCGGCCTCAGCCGACTCTTCTAGATCCAAGCGCGAAGATTCACCTGTTTGATGAAGTCCGCCTGGGACATTGCTTCCTTGGTTTCCTCTTCCTCTTCAACACTTTCCAACTCGCCGTTCATCACTTGACGAAACAGCTTCTCATTATATGTCGACAGGGCGAAATCGATGAGCGCTTCCCGCTCGACCCGCTCGGCTTCCTGTTTCAACACGATTGATTCCAGCTCTACATCATCCGCCGGAACAAAAAAATTACGGTTGAGGCTCGGAATCCGAATGACGTAATCGAACGCATTGTCCGGATTTCGGTCATACGCGATGATATAACCGTATTGACCGATTGGAAGATTCTGCTCAAAGGCATCCGCAACGATTGTGATCTTTTCCCCTAAACGCAGCATCGTCTACCTCCTGAGTTGTCTATCCTTTTTCAAGCGATAAGAAAGTATAAACTTCTATGGCTAATCATCCTTATTTCCCAAGAAAACTTCCGCTATATGCGGTCTGTCTTCCGAAAAGTAAGTCGATTGCCGTTTTCTTATCTTCATAGTCTACTAAAAAAAGATAGAGATGTCCATGTGATTCACATAAAACCTGAATCTCCCATGGAAACTAGGATTGCGGGGACAATGGGCTCCGTCTGAGCAGCCTCGCGGCAACGATAATCGACAGCACCATGAGCAGTATTGCCACGATTATCGGAGACCAGACGTTGCTCCCTTCGCCGACAATCCGCTCCGCGGCCATGCTGCTTAATCGGCCCGGTTCCATTGAAGGCGGGAGGGCAGCAAACCGGACAAGAGCGAAAGCGCGCCGGCCACCGCCAAGCTGATGAAAGCAGCAGCAGGCCCGCGGAGGACGGCGCCGAGCGGCAGGGCAAGCGTTACGATCCAAGCCAGCCATACGACATACAAGCCCCCGCCGCTGGCCACCGCCCCCCATTCCAAGGGACCGATGAGCAGATGCGTGTAATACGCTGCGCCGCCAAGCCCAAGCGCAAAGGATGCGGCTACCAAAGTCATCATGGCGGCCCATTTGGCAGCCATCATGGGAATCGTGGATACCGAGCGGGCAAGAACGAGCTCAGCCGTGCCGGTGGCCCTTTCTCCTGCTACCGTGTTCATCCCCGCAAGCACAAGCACTAGCAGGCCGATAACGCTGAACTGGCTTAAGGCTGATGCCATCACGCTCTCGGCGGACGGGACGGTAAATAACGCCGCCGCTTCCGGCGGCACTTCTCCGGCCATGGTCAGGATTTCCGGCAAATAATAGGTCGATACCGGCTGCATAATGCCAAGCAGCAGAAAAACGGCGGGGACCCAAATCCATTTATAGGTCCGGCCGGACTCAAGCATCTCTTTTTGATAATAGATCCAGAACGGCTTCATGAGCCCACCACCTTCATAAACATATCCTCGAGCGTAGACGTGCCGGCTTCAAAACGAAGCAGCTCGATTCCGCCGTCGGCAAGCTCTTGGATTAAAGCGGCACGCGCCACCTCCATATCCGTCACCATCAGCTTGGCGCCGCGTTTGCCGAGCTCGATCTCTTGCACATAAGGACGGTTCGCGAGACTGTCGAGCCAAGCAACTTCCCGCTCCCCCGGTTCAACATCAATCGATAAGACCGGCTGGCGGTATTTCGTGCGAAGTTCGCTAAGCGCGCCCTTCTCCGCAATCTCCCCGTCTACCATCAGTATCATGTCATCGCAAATTTCCTCCGCATCATGAAGCACATGGGTCGAGAACAGAACGGTGACTTCCCCTCGCAGGCGGTCGAGCAGGTCCATAACCTCCCGGCGTCCGATCGGGTCCAGCGCCGATACCGGCTCGTCCAGCATGATCAGCTCCGGCTCGTGCACAAGCGCCTGTGCGATGCCAAGCCGCTGCTTCATTCCGCCGGAATAACCGGATATCCGGCGTTTGGCAGCCTCCTGCAGGCCCACCATCTCGATCACTTCCCGACTTCGCCGAAGGGCCTCTTTTCCGGACAATCCCGACAGCTTGGCACTAAATGACAAATATTCCATACCTGACATCCAGCCATAAAACTTCGGATACTGCGGCAAGTAACCAATCCGGTGACGCCAACTGTCCGTATGTCCATCTCCCGATCCATATCGAATCTCGCCTCGGGTCGGAGGAATCAATCCTGCCAGCATTCGCAGCGTTGTCGTCTTCCCTGCGCCGTTCGGTCCCAGCAGCGCCGTACAGCCTCCGCGCTTCAATTCAAACGAGATGCCTTTAACCGGCATGATGCTTCCGATGCTTTTGGTCAGTTCATGAATACTAAGAAGTTTCTCGGTCAAGCCTCTCGCCTCCCCGCAATAAAATAAGCAATGCTGCCAAGAATGTTACCCAGCAATATAATCAACACCCACATCCATCTCGGCCCACGTATGTTTGCCGGCTCTGCCCGAAACAAAGATAGAAGACCCGTGACCGCAAGAATCGCTTGCAGTGCAAGGATCGGCCAGATCAATCCCCAGTTAATATCCATAACAATCCCCCCATGTTCCATATTTAATGAAGAAGCTTAAGACTCGCTGCCGTCTTTACGAATGACGAATATCCAGTAAAAGAGCAGCGGTAACGGCATCGTCGTAGACCCCCATATCCCCCAGAACCAAGCCATCTTGCCAAGCCCCCGCTTCCTTGCATCCAGGAAAAGCCATGTCCCTTGGATCAGCACCAGCACAACGGCAAGGACGATCACTACCAGCGGGCTCTCGTTCACTTCATTCATCGGATTCCCTTCTTTCCGGCAGATCTCAGGCTTTTGGAAAATACAAGAACGGAAATCCCCGCGACCATGCCGAACCCGTGAATAAACAGCAGGATCATCGGCGCTGCCAAGGCAGCCATCAATCCCCCGCCGACGATAAAGAGCGCAACCAGAAGAAAGAGAAGCAGCTCGTATTTCATCCTCTTCCGTTTGCGTTCCAAGGTATGAACGGCCAACGCATGCATTCCTTCCAGGGATGGGGATGGCGCATCTTCAAACAATTGATCCACCCGCTTCATTTCCTGGTTCAATTCTTCAATCCATTTTTCATCCTCATGTTCAGGTCCTTTGACCATCGTCACCCATCTCCTTTCGCAGCTGTTTAATGCCGTAGGCGGTCCGCGATTTCACCGTTCCTTCGGGGATGCCGAGCATCGTTCCGATTTCCTCGTAGCTGTAGCCGTAATAGTGCTTCAGCAGGATGGCAATCCGATGATCCTCGGATAATCGGGACAATCCATCCAGCATATCCGTCCAGTCTTCTCCCCGCCGCTCCATCTGCCAGCGCATCCGCCTTGCCGATTGAACCGCCTCCTGCTCCAGCCATTTCTTCTCCCGTTTCTTTCGCCGGGTATTATCGATGAACAAACGGGTAGCAATGGTAATCATCCAAGAGGAGAAGGACGAAGTCCCGTTGTAACGGTTCATATTCTCCATGCATCGAACGATGGTATCCTGCGCGGTATCTTCGGCAAGCATCGGGTCCATCGTCACTTTCAGCAAATATTTATAAAGGAAGGAGTAATGCTGCTTGAACAGCAGCGCCATGGCAGCAGCATCTCCTAACTGCGCTTGTCGTATCAAATCCTCTTCGCCAGGGATCATGATTGAAACCATCACCTTCTTTCGCCTTCGCCTGTAATACGAATAACTGCAGCCAATCGTTCAAACGGTTATTATATTTATCGTGTACCAAATGATGTAATTTATATAGATGCCTCCGGATGCTTCTAAAATTCCTTATGGTATCCGTAAAAAAACAAAAAAAGCAGCCGGCTGGCCCGGCTGCAGTCTCCAATCGGAGGATCATTGTTTCTCACTTCATGATGAGGGTGTCATGTTAGCGGTCCACCTATTGATTCAATCTGATAACCTGCAGCCGATGATGCCATGGCTGCTGCGCGATCCCTTCATCCTTCACCAGCCTGTCCCAGACAACGGATGAAATATCCGTCTGGCCCCGCCGGCGGAACTCCGGTTGCCGATCAATCGCTTCGCTTCTTGTAACATTCCCGTTCAGCAGCGATAGATGATCTTTCCTCACTGGCGCTTCCCCCTAATCACGTCCATGCCAAAAAACTCCCCATAAAATAAAAGAACGCAAACCGGGATGAATTCCACAGTCTGCGTGCTTCGCAATGGGTAACATTTAATTAACCGTATTGTATCAATCTTGTCTATATTTGTCCAGACAAAGTTTCCCGATTTATGTCGGATGTTATCCTACCTGCTCGCAGGAACATAAGGATTCCGCTGCTTTTCAAAGCCAATGGTGGTCCGTGGCCCGTGGCCGGAGTACACAACGACCTCATCCGCAAACGTATACAGCGTGTTCTGAATGGAATCAACCAAATCGCGTTCACGGCCGCCCGGAAGATCCGTTCGCCCAACGCCTAGACGGAACAGCACATCGCCGGAAAACAGATCATTTCCGCACTTGAAGCTCACGCTTCCCGGCGAATGGCCCGGTGTATGAAAGACCTTGAAGGTATGCCCGATTAGCTGCAGCTCCAGTCCATCGGCCAAATCATACTCCGCCGGCTCGGTGGACAGCGGTCCGGTGACCTGAGGCCACATCAGCGAACCGTTAAGCTTGGGACTGGCCAGCCATTCGCTCTCCAAGGTGTGGAGATAGACAGGACAGTCCTTCAGCTTGCGGATTTCCTCGACGCCCCCCATGTGGTCGAAATGCGCATGGGTCAGCAGGATCGCTTCAATCTCCAAATCGGCTATTCTCTTCACAAGGGGCCCCGGGTTCATGCCAGGATCGATAATGATCGCTTTGCCTTCCACAGGCCCTGTCAGTAAATATGCATTCGTCTGAAGCGGTCCTAAATTAAAGGTCTCAATATGAAGTGTCATGATTAGAACCCTGACATCAGTTCACGCAATTCCTTAATGATGGCAGCGTGAAACTCATACCCTTCCCCGTAGGCTTGGATGATGCTTTGCCGCGTGACGGCAAGGTTGTCCTGATAGTCTGAGGCTTCACGATCCGGATTGTTCTGCTTGAACTCAATCATAAACTTCTGAACATGCGCCGGACGCGGTCCCCATGTGCCGAGGACATGTCCCCCGGTATCCGAAATGATAACAACCGGAATGGAACGGGCGCCCATGGTCAGGAACTGATCCATGACGTCCAGATTCTCTTCCATAATCAGCACTTCCGTCTCAATTCCCGCGGCCTCCATCGCACGGAATACGACAGGAATATTGCGCGCAACATCGCCGCACCAATCCGCTGCCAGAATGAGGACACGCAGATCATCCCTGAAATTGAGGCTTTCAAAAAACTCTTTATCCTCTTCATTCTCCCATTTAAACTGCTCGTAGCCTGCCTTGAACGTCTCCTGGTTCTTCTGCATGCCGTCCATGAATTGCTGCGGAGATATGCCCGTACCCAAATGATTTGCCATATTCATACTCATTCGTTATTTCGACCTCGCCTTCGCTGATTTTATCCATTTTATCAAAAAATAAAGAATCATGACGGCTAATGCGCCCAGCAGAATTTCCCGAACGTAAGGCCCTGCCTTCTCGTCGATATGCTCCCACTGGTCGCCCAGAAGCAATCCGAGGTATAAGAATAATGCCGTCCACGGAATAACCGCTAGGGTGGTCAACAGCGTAAACCTGCCCACATGCATTTTGGATATGCCCGCCGGGATGGAAATCGCATGTCTTACCACCGGTACAAACCGAGCCGTAAATATAACGCCGGTACCATACTTGCCGAACCATTCCTCGGCGTAGTCGATATGCTTCTTCTTAATCAGTATGTACTTCCCGTACTTCTCCAGGAAGGGCCTCCCCCCGTAACGGCCGATCCAATAAATGAATAACTGGGCGAGCACGCCGCCAACGGTACCAAAAATCATGGCACCGATAAAATGAACCTCCCCCATGGAAACCAGATAACCGCCATAGGCGAGTACGATCTCGCTTGGGATGACCTCCACCATTAATCCGAGCATGATTCCGAAATAGCCCAGCTGCTGGATCCATTCAAACAGTCGGCCCACAGCCTCGTAAAAGAATTCCACGCTTGTCCCCCGCCTTCCTACTGCGTTGATTTCTAGTACTAGCCTATTCTAACACAGCCCGGGACATGCCTTCTACATGCCTTCTACATGCCTTCTACATGCCTTCTAATGCGCCCAATTATGGGCGGCGCAGTGACTTTCGCCCGTTTCGGGACATATGGTGAAGCAAAGGAGTGAGTTAAAGCATGCATTCTCCCCATGCCAAACGACCGGGCAGCAAGCCCCCCTCCCCGCGCGGGATACGGCGGGCCTGCAGCAAAGAATTATACCGTACGACCAAGCGGCTCAAGCTGTACCTTCCTCCGGAAACCTTAAAGCAAGGAGAGGAATTGTATTATCGGAAGGTCATCGGAAACCTGATCTGGATTCACGAAAACTACAGCAACAAAAAACTGCTGTGCGACTGGTGGGAAAAAGACGTCTGCGGCGAGCTTGCCGAGCTCTGGCAGGTTCCGGAGCGCCAACTGGCCTCCGCTTTTCGGGATGCCTTCGGGGGATGACACAGCCCCCTCTCTTCTCCGTCACACCGTGAGAAAATGCGACAAAAGACTGCATTTGGGTCGTCAACCGAAGATCGATAGGACGATCCTTTCTACACCGTTCGTTCTAAGGCGAGCCATCAAAGCGTCGTCAACGCCATGAACTGCCGCCCCTTCATGGTACCGCATCAGGAGAGGCATCCCCGCAATCGGTTGCGATTCGGCATGATTCGCCATATCCTGTGCGGGGATAACGGATATCAGGGCTGCCTTGCAGCATGCTCCCGTTCTCCCCATGTCATCGTGTTATCGAAGCGGTTGGCCTGCCGAGCCGCAAGCACGGACAGATGAAAGCCACGGTCATTTCGAAAAGGATCAAGCTCATGAAGGGCGGCCGCAAGAAAGCGATAGCGCTTCAAGGTATCCCATCCGGCCCGGGCCGCGTCAACCGCTCTGGCGGAATCTCCCGCCCTGCGGTGCCAGTCCGCAAGGGCGGCCAGCTTCAGCACGGCCCGGGTTTGCTTGACCGGATTGAAACGATCCAGTTCGATCCCCCTTTTGAACCATGCCGCCGCTTCCTCCGATTCGCCTCTTAGGGAATAGCCTTCTGCCAGCCTCCAGCTTAAACCCGGGTGATTCGGCGCATGTTTCATGCTTCGTTCCAGCAGCGGAATCTGCTCGCTTGGGGGAAGCCATGCCGAGAGCTTTATGGCCGCATCCGTATTGGCGGGGTTCCACTTCAACGAGGATCGGAGGAGCACGATCTGCCGGCCTGGCGGCTCTGATGCGGCCCACCGCTCTTGGAGCTCGCTGATGCCCAGCGCCGCGGCGAGGAAAGTCCAAGCCACGATCGGGAGAATGACCATAACCCTGGAACGGGCCCCCTTCCCTTCATAGCCGGTTTGCAGTTGATTCCATCGTTTGAACGGCCGGGGTAGCCGAGTTGCCATAGATCCAAGCTGCGGCGCCTCATCGGGGGAACCCCCGGCCAAGCCCATTACCGTAAGCCACAATAGGAGCAGCCATACCAACCCGAAGCCCCAATCGAAATCCACGGACGCATGTCCGATCAGCACGAGGGCGGGGGGCATGAATCGGGAGCTTGCCGCGATGAGCTTAGCAACCATAAAGATAATCAGAATAAGGACAAGCAGCAGCCCAATGACTCCCGTATTCAACAGGATATCCATATATCCGTTGTGCACCTCGGCACCCACATAGGGCTGGGACTGAATGGCGAGATAGGATTGCCGCCACGTCTCCCCTCCCCGTCCCAGCCACGGCGACGACCGGGCCAGCTGCCAGGCGTCGCTGTACATGAGGCGGCGCGCGCTGAGCGTTGCCGCGCCGCCCAGGGTCCGATCCTGCACCTGGAGCAGGATCACGACCATCGCTGCGGCTGCCAGCAAGGCCGCAGCGCCCAAGGCCCCGGGCGCGGCGTAACGCCGCCCGGGCCCTCCCCTGTGCCGCCAGCGGCACAGCAGCAGGCCGGCGAGGACGCCGCCGGCCCAAAGCCCGGCCAGCCACAGCAGGCCGGGCAGCAGGGCTGGCGCCAGCCTGGCATCCGCCAGCTGGCGGTACAGCAGCGCCGCGCTCGCCACAGGCGCGGCGGCAGCCACCAGGAGCGGCGCCAAGGCACGCCGCTCCTTGGCGAAGCCGGCCGCGCACGCAAGAGCGGCCGCGAGCCAGGCGCCGCGCGACTCCGTTAGGAGCAGCGCGGCGGTGTAGGGCGCAAGCGGCAGCAGCGCAGCCGCTGCGCGGAGCGTGCCCGTCCGGTTCCGCAGGACGGACGGCAGCGCGAACAGCCGCTCCAGCAAAAAGGCGGCCATCACCGCCCCGAACGTGTTCGGGTACTGAAGCAGGCCGCCAAGCCTCGCGCCAGTCGCGCTAATGTCCGCATCCGCCGTATGATAGATCCCATACGGCAGCTCCATAAGCCCGTATACGGCAAGCAATGCGCTGCCGCACAGCACGGCGCCCAGCAGATGCCAGCCGGCATGCATGATCCGTAAGCCGGGGCCTGTACGGCACGTGCGCCAAGCAACAATGGCAAAAGAACCATAGCTTCCCCACAGGATGATCTCCTTCATCGTGCCTTCCAGAGAGAGGGGGCGCCCTATCCCGTGAAAGACGTAGATGAGAAGGATTGCGCAGATGCAGCCAAGAACCACCCGCAATTCTCTGTCTGAAGGAACCGCCTCCGGCAGTTTTCCCATGCCATGATTCTTCCGGCGGCCTTGAACGGCACCCTGCCAATCGGCTCCCGTCATGAGCAGCAGAAGCACGCCGAAACCCGCTCCGATCCAATATATATCCTCGTCAAAAAACATTCCGCTCCGGATACTGGCAGCAAGCCCCAGCCCGATCAGCATCATCCCGCAAACACGATGCAGGGTATTCGATGCCATTACACCACGCCCCGTTCAAGAAAGAATGCGTAACCCTTCTCCATTTCTGCCACTTGCACGCTCCCGCTCCTCCGTGTGCTGAGCATGAAACCCACCTAATAGCCATTGTGGACAAGGAAGGTCGGCGTTATTCTTGATTCAATGTTGGCGATCTCATCGCTGCCGTAAGGCCGCTTGATTCCCTAGATCAAGGCTTTGATCGCCATCGCAAGAGTAACGTCTATCGACGTACACTCTCAGAAGAATGACCGCGTTTAGATGTTGATTTTGTTGCGATAACTGGAAGGCCGGCTCCGAAGCTCCTATTTCCCATCAAAAAAAGCGATGAACGTGCGCACTCGCACGTTCATCGCCAATCCGGTTCAACGCGATTCCATTTCCGTATTCGGGAGCAGATCCTTGCAAGCCCGTTCAAGGTACGGCGAGGCGCTTAAAAAATCGCGAAACGCGGTATACTCCTGCCATAGTTTATTCCGATCTCCGGCAGAACCGCTGACCGCACGGATCAAAATATTCTTGGGCGTATGTTCCATATCGATAAACTCCAGCAGCTGCGTCTTGTAGCCCATCAGGTCGAGGAGCTTGGCCCGAATGGCGTCCGTGGCAAGAGCTGAGAAGCGTTCCTTCAAGATACCGTGGGACAGCAGCGGCTCCATGACTGGGCTCTGGACTTGGGCGAACAGCTCGTGCTGGCAGCAAGGCACCGACAGAATCACCGAAGCCCCCCAGCGGACCGCTTTTTCCAGCGCCGCATCGGTTGCCGTGTCGCATGCATGCAGCGTGACCACCATATCCACCTGCTCCAGTTCGTCATATTCCGCAATGTCGCCGACAAGAAACCGCAATTGGGTATAATTCAGTTTTTTCGCCAGCATACTGCAGTGTTCGATGACATCCGCCTTGAGATCCAATCCGACAATATTCAGCTTTCTGCGCGCGGTTACCGCCAAATAGTGATACAGGGCGAAGGTCAGATAGGATTTGCCGCAGCCAAAATCGACGATCGTAAGCGGACGGTCCTCCGGCAGATGAGGGAGGACATCCTCCACCATCTCCAAGAAGCGGTTGATCTGTTTGAATTTATCGTATCTGCGGGCAAATACTTTGCCATCCTCGCCCATGATGCCCAGCTCCACCAGAAACGGAACCGGCTCTCCCTCTTCAAGAATGTACGTCTTTTTCCGGTTATGCGACAAATCCGTTTTGGTCTTGGAAGCGGATTTGGTCAGAATCGAAACCTTGTATTTCTTCGAAATCAGAACCTGATAGTCCGCTTCCGGCGTATAGATCATCGCTTGCCGGAATACATTTTCGAACATATCCAACAGTACGGCCTCCGCCTCATCCGCCGGCACATTTTGATGGGTGACCTTGGTTGCGGAATAATAGGCGAACTGATAGTGCAGCTTGTTCTTGAGCTCTATGGGCTTAACCGTTACTTTGCTGTAGGTCATGCCTTCCCGCTTACGAAGCTGGCTTAGCGTAGCCGTAATCAATGATGCTTCTTCCATGATGTTATGAATCAATTTTCTTAATGCATCCAAAAGGTACATCTCGCTTTCTTTTATGTTATAGACAGGTTAATCGAGGCCGGGAATCGGTTTATCTCCGTCCACCGCCGCATGCGAAAAACGGCGGTGGAGCTCGTCCATTCCTTCCTCGACTTCCTCCAGCGGAAGCCCGCCTTTTGCCAAATCCTCGGGCCGTTTCTGCTGCAATCTTTGATAGAACCTTACGGCTTCGTTATATTCGATCTTACCGCTATCCAGCAGTTGGTACAGGGTATTCTCCGCTTCCGCGAACATCCCCTGCTGCTCCGTATACGCATAATAATCCAGCATCGCCGTTTCGGGCCACGCGTAAGCCCTTAAACGTTCTTTCACCAGACCGATTCGTTCCGTCAACCCGATCAGTTTCGGATCCGCCCCTTGCAGGGCTGACTTCAAATATAACTGAAAGACCTTGGTATAGAGCATAACGGCTTCTTCTTCGCGCTCAAGCTCGAGCAGCAGCGATGCTTCCTCTTCCATCAGCCTAGCGGCACTCTGCAGCTTGTCCGCTTCCAGATAACCATGATTACGAAAGAGCTGCTCGATATCGGCTGCGGACAAGGAGCGAAGCAACCCTGAATTTAGCCGGAACTGCCGTTTAAAAAGCTCATCCAGCTCCCATAAAGCCTCGGTGTGCTTGCGCTCCTGCTTGAGCGAAAACACTTTGGCTATCATCTGTGTCATATCCTCAATAAGCCGCACAAGATAATCCCTGCGAAACATGCACTCGCCCCCAACCTGCATCCGTGCCGGATGCAGCGAATTGTTGACCTCATCTTTAACCTTCCGGTAATTCCCGCTGCCAAGGAAACTAGGACCGGCATGCCCGGCAGCTTCGGTGAATCCCCCGCAGGTGCATTCATGCCGGGTCTATCCCCAATCCGGATCACGATTAAATTGTAGGCTATCCGGGAGCAGAATTCCAGTAGCCGCCTTCCTGCCCGTTCACGCTTGTTCAAGGCGGGGTCCGGAAGCGATGGAGGGTCCACTGCAACTGCAGCCCAGAATGCAATAAACGGATACCCCGCAATAGGAGTATCCGTTTATTATAAACGATATGGATTTATTCTTGCTCCAGCCGTCCCATGAAAGCGGAAATGACTTCGCCGAGCTTCTCGGGCGTCTCCATCATACTCATATGACCCGCGCCTTCGATCACGATCCGGGTTACGTTGTCATGGTCTGTGGTAAAGGTGCGCTCCGCCGGAATCAAGCCGTCCTTCTCTCCTGCTACAAGCAGGATCGGCAGCGTGGATGCCGATAGCACATCTCGCCGGTCCGGCCGCTCACGCATGGCCAGCGCCGCACCTATCGCTCCTTGCGGCGGCGTAAGGTAACCGATCTCCTTCGCCCGCTGAATGCATTCCGGCTTGGTTTCCTTCGTATCCGGAGCAAACAGGCCCGGCACCAATCCGTCAACAAAAGCCGTAATGCCCTCCCCTTGGATGGTGCTGACCGCTTTCACCCGTTTCTCCTTCGCTTCATCCGAATCCGGATAGCCCGTAGAATGGATCAAGCCAAAGCCGTTCAATCGAGAAGCGTAGCGCTGGGCGAAGGAGAGCGCTATATATCCTCCGAGGGAATGACCGAGCAACGCCGCCTTCGGAATATCGAGCTCATCCATCAATAGCAGGACATCATCCGCCATTTGTTCGATGGTATACGATCCCATCGGTGCATCGGACCGCCCGTGCCCCCGGAGATCCGGTACAATGACTCTGAAGCCTTGAAGATATGGCAGTACCTGTTCCCAATAGGCGGAGCTTCCGCAGAAACCGTGAAGCAAAATGACCGGCTCACCTTGTCCCTGATCCACGTAGCAAATCGTGCTGCCGTTGCATTGTACTTTTTCCATAGCGATACCCTTCTTTCTATTCAGCGATGCCCTAGGATAGACACCCATTATTTTATAAAGAATGAACTATTATTAAACAAAAACAACCCCGGTTGAAACGCGTGTCTTACGGCCTAAGGCCAAAGGCCGCCGCGGCTTGCTTCGCTATCTGCTCCGCCATTCCCATGACCTGGTAAAGGGACGTCACTTGGAGGGTCCAATACGGCTTCGGTCCATGAACGTTCACGACCGCTGCCACGCTGTAGTCTCCCACTGCCGGCAGCTTCCCGCCGACGGATTGGGCCGGCGTCAGCGGACCTTCGCTTGCAAAGAAATAACCGACGGAAGAGGATTGTCCCAAGCAAGCATCAATGGCAATAACCACCTGATCCTCGGGTATGCCTTGAAGCTTTGCCTCAAGATTGAAAGCATCACATGGCTCGGGCAGCGTGCCGATCACCTGCGGAAAACCGTATTCCACAAGCCGGCTTCCAGTCAATGGACCGAGCGCGTCACCTGTGGAACGGTCGGTGCCAATACATAAAAATACGATGCTGCCCAGCGCATGGCGCTGCGAAATCCCCCGAAAAAAATCGGCCAGTTCATGGCCCGACATCTTGGCTTTGGCAGCATGCACGCTTGGCGTCTTGCCGGCTTGTTCGCTCATGACGGACCTCCTTGATTAAATGGTTCGATGATTCGCATCGCTGACGTGAAGCGTTTTTTCTGATTTTAACCTATCTTCCTCTCCGATGGCAAAAACATTGGTCGAGCCGCACGCTAACATGTTACAATACAGGGATGAAAATCGTAAATCCGCCTAAGAGAGGATGGTGTTATTCCATGGATTTGAGTAAAAAATCCCAAGCCAATGTCGAGTATATGATCGAACAGATTAAAACGAAGCTACGGATGGCTACAGGCGCTGCCATGCAGGCCTCTGCCTTCTCGGTTAACCAATATGACGATATTTATGATCTGTACGATATGGTCATGAATAAACAGAATCTTAGTATTTCGGAAGTGGAAGCCGTTGTATCCGAGCTTGGACAGCTCCGCGGAAACCAGTAGGACGGTATCTTCACGAACGTTGAGTGTATTCTTAAGAAGCGCTTTTGTCATCACAAAAGCCCCGGGTACTTGCGAATCTCGCAAGTCCCGGGGCTTTCTGTTTACGTTATGGCATATCGATAAGGACCATTTCCGAGCTTCCCTCACTGGAGTTCCCCCGGAAGGTCAGCTCATGACGACGCTGTATCCTTGCCGCATCGCCCGCCTTAATATCGAATACGCCGTCTTCCGATGATATTTCGACATCACCGCTTATGACGTATAGATGCATTCTACGATCCCCGGCCAGACTGTACGTCAGTTCTTGTCCGGTCTCCAGTATGCTGCTGTACATCACAACATCCAGCGACTGGGGCAGGCTCGACTCACCATTGCCTGAACCGATGATCGGAAGCATCTGGTTCAATTGCTGTTCTTTTGTGAAATTGCTTTGATGGTGACTGGTCTCAAGGCCCGGCTCCGCAGGGAGAAACCACATTTCCAGATAGCGTACGTCCTCCGAAGATGAGGCGTTCCTCTCGGCATGGTACACGCCGGAGCCTGTATTCACGACATGAATCGTACCGGGCGTAAGCTCCATGAGCTTCCCTGTATCATCCTCATACGTCAACGTGCCTTCCAGCACCAAATGCACAATCACCAAATCATGATGAAACCTGCGATCAAACCCCTCCATCGGTTGGAGCACGTATTCATTATGCGCCAGAAGGCTTCCAAAGTGCTCGTTATGCGGGTCTGTATAATCACCAAAAGAAAAGCTGAATTCGCTATGAATACCGTCTTCATGGGTAGTATGTCTTTCCGCTGCCGTCATGATTTTAATCATGGCCGGTCACCTCCGCCTTTTTTACTATTCAATACCCCGGCGGTTTCCGGTCTAATCAGTCGCCCTTAAGCGTGGAGCAGCTTAAATCCGGTTTCTACCCTGCCTACTCGAAGACCCTCATCATTATATAAATCCTTAGGATATGCAGCTTTCAGCCGTTCGATGGTCGCTTTGCTGCCGTAGCCGATCTGTTCCAATATGGACTCCGCGATCCAGCCCCATTCTTCCTCGGAGCCGTCCGAAATTTTGAAAGAGATGCCGAGCCGCTCCTTCTTAAGGCCGAAACAGTACACTCCCTTGAAGCCGCCCTTGGCCACAATATTAGGATCTTCCAGAAGAAGGGTATCCACTTTATGTTTACCCGCCACCATATAAGGCGCTGCATGCATGGCCTTCGTGATTCGAATGACTGCCTTTCGCGTCGGCTCGTCCTCTATAAGGTCCGGGCATGCAAGCTTCATGTAGGCTGTTGCCAAAGCGCGGAGCGGCATGGCGAATACCGGCAAGCCGCATCCATCGGTTCCCAGTTTAACATCGCCCGGAGCCAATCCAGCCAAATAGGCGACCGTCCGAAGGATCTCCTGCTGCAGCGGATGTTCCGGCTGATCGTATCCCGTCAGCGGATATCCCGCCATCTGGCAGTAGGCCAGCATGCCATAATGCTTGCCGGAGCAATTATGGTACCATTTACTTTTATCGCCGCCGCCTCGCAGAAGTGTTTCTTTGCTTCCTTCGTCCAGCGGCCAGCTGGATGCGCACACCATGTGAGTTTCGCTGATGCCCGCCTTGCGTGCAAACCGCTCCAATACTTCCACATGAGCCTGCTCCGCACGATGCGAGGCCGTCATGATCGCAATTTCCTCATCGGACAGTCCGTAATGATCCGCCAGCCCGCCGCGAATGGAAGGAATCGCCTGCATCGGCTTGGCCGAAGAACGCGTAAATGCGACATAATCCGGATCTCCCGCATAAGCCTCGACCTTACCTTGTTCATTCACAATGCATATATGTCCATTGTGGACGCACTCCAATATGTCCGCCCGATATTCCTTCACCAATACAGTGTCCATGTTGAATAACTCCTTCTATATACCGTCTGTAACGTATGATGCCTTGAGAAGCCTGTATGCTTGCATCTCCCCGAGATCACGCTTATTCGAGAATGATTGCAAATCTGTATTCAGTATAGTACAAAAAACGGCAATTGACAGCAGAATACGTTCCATAGAGGACGGACATTCCATTTATCTCCCGTTTTGCACGTCTCCTGTTTCATGGTGTGGCCTTGCGTTTAATTACGAGATAAGCAAGCCCACTCGAAACACATTGCTCTGAAAAAGGAGGCGATCGTATGTGGGGAATCATCATCAGCATCGTGATGGCAATCATCATCGGGATAATCGGGGATGCGCTGGTTGGTCATGAAATGCCGGGCGGACTTATCGGTTCCATGATCGCAGGTTTCATAGGCGCATGGCTCGGACCGTGGCTCTTCGGAGCATGGGGTCCTGTCATAGGCGGATTTGCCATTGTGCCCGCAATCATCGGTACGGCCATCTTTGTATTCCTGCTCGGTCTTGTTGCCAAGTTGTTTAGACGCACAGCCTGATCCTCGTGTTTATATTCATTTTTATATTAACTAAAAGGAGTGAAAGTTATGAATAACGCAGAACAAGAATATCCAGTACAAAGCGGTTCCACATTCTTCAAAGGTGCTTTTATCGGTGCCTTGGTCGGGGCGGCGGCAGCTCTGTTGTTCGCTCCAAAGCCAGGCCGCGAGCTTCGCGGGGATTTATCCGAGAAGCTGAGCATGGTGTCGGATAAAACCAAAGAAGTCGCTTATACCGTAGGCGATAAAGCTTCTGAACTGGCAAAAACGGTGGGCAGCAAAGCCTCCGATGTCATGGCCACCGTGAATGAAGGCCGCCAAAGCATTATGTCCAGCGTCAAGGAAGCATCGGCAGACGTGTCGAGCGAGGTTTCAAGTGCTTCCAAAGATGTGAAGGATAAAGCGATGGACACCTCTTCCGAAGTCAGCCGTGAAATGAAAACGACAACGAATTATTAATTCGTAGGGTCACGAATAGCCAGCTGACGCAGCTGGCTATTTTTATGCCAAATCCGGCACGTTGTCTTATCAGCATTGTATGGATTCCGAAGTGAAATGAAACGGCGCATCTGCCTGGAAAGCGGGGATATTTCATGAGTAAAGCAAACCCATATCATGGCGGCTCCGGCTTCTCAACCCGAAGCGGCAGTCGTTCGACACGAAACGAGGAACAACGTGGGCAATCCGAATCATCCAGGGAAAGACACTCCATAGAGGCGGATGAGGTCCAGGAGCATCCCTTTGAGCTTAGGCACGAAGTGAAGAAATTGAACACGCGACTGGACAAAATCGCCGCCACGCTGGAGAAGTCCGAAATGAAGGACATGATCGATAATTACATGAATCCCAAAAAACGCATCATTGCCAACCTCACTGCCGGCTTGGCCCGGGGGTTGGGCTTAACCCTTGGCACGGCTCTCGTGCTGGGTCTTCTGGGTTATATTCTCAGCTTCTTTGTCAATGTGCCGATGATAGGGGATTTCATCTCGAACCTGCAGGGATATATTGAACAATCCAAATCCTAATTCGTCTCTATTACCTGAACAAGCCCGGTACCTTTAACGGTTACCGGGCGATTGTGATGGTTATGGCTGCAATTCTTCTGCAAGCGTTCTTCGCACTCAAATATTCCTGTTTTTGGACTTTACTTGAAGCAGGTCCCCCGTCCATCCCTTTGCACGCATCCAAAGGTACATCCCTCCGGTCCAGAGCAAGGTGAAGCCGATGACTGCCGTGAAGCCCCAGAACGTCTTAATGCCGGGCAAGTTCTCGAAATTCATGCCCCATACGGCTCCGATCACGGTTGCCGGTGTGAATACGACCGTAAAGATGGTCAAGGTCTTCATGATTTCATTACCGCGGAACGCCGAGATTGCATCATCGATGGATACCAGCGTATCGATTTCGCGCTCATAGTGATAAATCAGCCTTTCCATTCTTTCTACTCGATGCAGGAGCTGTTGGAACGAGCGGCTGGCATCCAGCTCGCCGTGATATCCTTCCTTCGCCGCAGCGATCAGCTCCTGAAAAGGAATAAACAGGTTGCTCCATTCCAGCAGCTCAAACCTCGACGAGAGAATGTTATCCATTAAAGATCTTCGGTTGCGTGTACGCATATCCTTTTCGACGAGGCGCAGGTTATGTTCGAATTGATCCATTCCTGCATGGTAATAATGCAGAATGGCCCGGGCCAATACAAACATGCCGTCTACGGGCCGCTCGCATTGATGAAGCATCGAGGCTCTATCGGCCTTGACCATCACGCTGCGGGTATGCTCATCCAAATTAATGGTGATCAGCACATGAGCATCCACATAGAAATAGAACTGTTCCGCCTTATGATGCTCGTGTTCATTCGTGACCTTATAAAGCATGGACCCCATAATGACCGGCTCCACCCCATCCTTGAAACGAACGGATAAGTAATTCCGGTCCTTTAACGACGCTGCCAGATTAAACCATTCAGCTGTATAAGGATAGCGTGACCGAAGTTCGCCGATCCAGGAGGATTGCCAGTTCTCGGTTCGGACATCGTGCCATTGCCACCCCCCTGCATAATCATAAACATCCTGACCTTCTGTCGTATCCGGCCCAAGCATGATTTCCTTGCCACTCCCTTCGATAAATACGGATATTAGGTTTCAAAAAAGGCACGCATTCCCGTGATGGAGGAAGCGTGCCTTATGTTGCTATACGTCTGTCTCTACGAAGCTTGTCCATATCAATACGAAGAATTGGACATGATCTGCTTCAGTTTTTCCGTTGCCCGCTTCTGGATACGCGAGACACTCATTTGCGACACGCCTAACCTTTGAGCGATCGCTCGCTGGGACTGCCCCTCCTGAAATGCCAGCAGCAGCACCTTCTGCTCTTGCTCCTTCAGCTGGCTCATCGCCTGTTGAAGATCCATCCGCTTCTCGACGGAATCAAAGTCGTTCACGTCCGAACTGATCAGTTCTCCAAGCGTGGCCCCGGTTTCTTCCTGAGACAATGGGGAATCCAATGATACATAATGATAGCATTCCCTTCCCGCCAACACTTCAACGGTTTCCTCCACGGAAAGATCCAGGTAGGATGCAATCTCATTCACATCAGGGGATCGTTCAAGCTTCACCATTAGTTCATCAATCGCTTGCTGGACCAAGGCCCCCTTCTCCTTGATTCGTCTTGGCACTTGAATGTACCACGATTTATCGCGAAGGAAGTTTTTCATATGCCCGATCATACTCTTCATGGCATAGGGCTCAAACGGAATCCCCAGGCTAATGTCGTATTGCTGAAGCAAACGGATTAATGCCATTTGGCCAACCTGATATAAATCCTCATACAGATCGGGCCGATTCCGGGCAATTTTGCCTGCTGCCATCTTGACCATCGGTTCATATTTTTTAATCAGCACCGTTGCGATATCGTTATCCTTCGTCTGCTGATACTGTTCTATTAAATGCACTGCTTCATCCCTGGACTCTTGGGGAGTCGCCTTATCACTCATACTGGCTCCTCACTTCTTGCGAGCCGCTTCGTCAGCGTAACCTCGGTTCCCTTTCCAGCCTGGTTTGTCACGCTCACCTCGTCCATAAGCGCCTCCATCAGGTAGAAGCCAAGTCCTCCGATTTGGACCTCGCTGAGATCTTTATCATGAAGTGTACGATTGCCAACCGCCCCCACACTGTCGAAACTCTCCCCTTCGTCTCTGACCGTAATGGATAGCGACTCGCCGGTCACTTGAAATAAAACCTCTACCATTCCGCCTTCCTGGCTATAAGCATATAAAACCGAGTTGTTACAGGCCTCCGACACCGCAACCTTCATATCTTCGATCTCTTCATAGGAAAAGCCCATCTTGGAAGCTATCCCGTATAGATTCAATCTTACAATATCCACGTATTCAGCACTGGCAGGCAAATTAAGTGTTATTCTTTGTACATCTGAATTCATTCTTTTCGATCCTTTCCTATTGGGAATTCTTCTTACGACTGAAAGAACTTCGCAATACCCGTCATATCGAACAGCTTTTGAATTTGCGGCGGAACTTCCTCAACTGCAAAGCGTGCTTCCATGCCATGTCTGGCTTTCAGTATCGACAGAAGAATACCAATGCCCGTACTATCAATATATGTCATGTCCTTCATGTTGACGATCAAGTCTACTTCGGAATTGCCGACAAGAGGCTCCATTACCAATCGAAAATCCGGAGCGACGGACAGATCAAGTTCACCGCTCAAAAATACCGTGCATACGCCCTCGTTCATTTGGGTCTTGGCATTGAACTTATCATTCGTTTTTGTATTCATAGACACTCTCTCCCAATCATTTGTTTTCCCTTTACATAACCCGTTATCTCGCTTGTTGAAACAGGTTAACGAGGGATAAAGACGCGCTAATATATGGAAAACGATTCATTCACTAGCCGTTGATGATTCGAACTTGGCTTGGGCTGATGTCCCACCCGTCCGGCTCTACCGGCATATAACGGGATATCAGGTGCTTTACACAGCTGATTTTGACCGGTTTACTGATATATTCATTCATGCCGGCATCAAAGCAGCGCTTCTGAATCCCGTCCATCACATTGGCTGTCATCGCAACGAGTACGGGAGCGTCCGCTTCCGGCTTCATCTGGCGGATGAGGCGAGCGGCCTCCAAACCGTCCATGACCGGCATTTGCAAATCCATAAAGATCATGTCGTAAGCCTTAGGCCCGGCAGCCATCTCGACGGCCTGCCTGCCGTCTTCTGCCATATCCGCATTCATTCCCATCTTTTCAAGCATGCTCTCCATCAGCTTTCGATTAATCGGATGGTCGTCCACGATCAGAATGTTCGGCTGTCTTCCCCCGTGCACCCGATATTTGCCCGAATGTTCCTCTTCCCGGAGCCGAGGATGCTCCTCCTCATGCGTGTGAACGCAGATCGTGAATACGAAGGTGGCTCCCTCCCCTTCTTTGGAGTCAACCTCAATCTCTCCGCCCATCATCTGCACAAGCGATTTACAGATCGCTAGCCCCAGACCTGTTCCGCCGTAGCGTCGGGTCATCGAGGAATCCAGTTGAGAGAACGGCTTGAACAGCCGGTCAAGCTTCTTCGATGAGATACCGATTCCCGTATCTTTTACCGTGAATTCAAGCGTTAATCGATTCTCTTCGGCCTTGGCAAGCGAAACAACCAAATACACGCCGCCCTCATTCGTAAATTTCACGGCATTGGATACCAAATTCACCAACACTTGACGAAGGCGCCCCATATCGCCGAATACCATCGAAGGGATTTGATCCTCGATAAAATACGTAAGCTCCAGGTTTTTCTTGGAGGCTTCTCCGGAGAACAAACCAAACACTTCCTGAACGCAGGACTTAAGATCAAACGGATATTCCTCCAGCTCCATTTTGCCGGATTCCATCTTGGAGAAATCCAAAATGTCATTAATGATGTTAACCAAGGCATCCGCACTGTTGCGGATAATCGTGGCATATTCACGCTGTTCATCCTGAAGCTCGCTGTCCATCAGCAAATCAATCATCCCGATGACGCCATTCATCGGCGTTCGGATCTCATGACTCATCATCGCCAGAAACTCGGTTTTGGCTTTGGCGGCAATCTCGGCTTCTTCCTTGGCCAGCACTAGCTCTTGATTAATCTTTTCCAGTTCCTGAGTCTTCTGGTGTAATTGCGCGGACTGGATCTTCAGCCTGTTATTGGTCCGATACATATCGACAAAACCCTCGATCTTGGATTTCAAGATTTGAGGGATGAAGGGTTTAACCATATAGTCGATTGCACCGGCGGAGTATCCCGCAAAAAGATGCTCCGCGTCCTTGCTGTTTGCGGAAATGAATATTATCGGAATATCCTTCGTCTTGTCTCTCGCCTTGATCAGCCTTGCCGTTTCAATGCCGTCCATGCCGGGCATTTGGACATCAAGAACAATCACGGCAAAATCATACTTCAAGAGATATCGCAAAGCCTCTTCGCCTGAAGTAGCTTTAATGAGCGTGTATTGTTCGCTGTCCAGAACAGCTTCGAGTGCAAGTAAGTTTTCAGGGCGGTCATCTACCAACAGAATATGAATCGGTTCGTGAAACCCCATGAGATCCTCCTACAAAACTTCTATTTAATCTTTCGATAAATTTTCTCGACGCGGTCCAGTGTCTCATAAGCTTCGCTATAATTCGTAAAGTGTATGGACTCTTTGGCGCCCAGGACGAGAATACCGAAATGGCTTAGACTCTCGTGAAACAATCCGTGCACGTGATCTCGCAGCTGGTCATTAAAATAAATCATGACATTCCGGCAAAAAATCACGTTAAACTCGTTAAAGGAACGGTCCGTTGCCAAATTGTGCTCGGCAAATATCATGTTTTTCTTCAAGAACGGCTGAAAAATAACCGAGTTGTACTTCGCGGTATAGTATTCGGAGAACGAGCGGGTACCGCCCGCCTCCAAGTAATTCTTCGTATATTGCTTCATGCGTTTGATATCGAATACGCCTTCCTTGGCCTGCTGGAGCGAACGCGAATTCATGTCCGTCGCATAAATCCGGGATTTTTCATACAACCCCTCTTCATGAAGCAAAATGGCCATGGAATACACTTCTTCTCCGGTTGAGCAGCCTGCATGCCAAATCCGTATATACGGATACGTACGAAGCAATGGAACCACCGACTGCCTGAATGTCAGGAATAGTTTCGGATCCCTGAACATTTCGGTAACAGGAATCGACAAATTATATATGAGCCGCTCAAAACATGAACGGTCGTGCAGTACTTTGTCTTGGAGGGCAGAAATCGTGGAAACACCCTCTGCATGAACATGATGCCAGATTCTCCGCCTCAACGAAGGAATGGCGTAATTTCGAAAATCGTAACCATAGAATCGATGAATGCCATCCAAAAGAAGTTCGATCTCGATCTGTTCCAGTTCACGCTCGCTATTCTCTGTCAACAACAGTTGTTCTGATTCCATATGGTCACTAGATGACATTACGCTTGCACCGCTTTCCGAGTGTTTATTTGCTACTTGTACTTTACCCACTAAAGCGGCTTACGAATACAACCAAACCCTCATTAGGGAAAGAAGTTGCTCTGTCTGAATCGGCTTCTTCATATAATCGGAAGCACCCGCTTCAATGCATTTCGCGCGGTCCTCTTTCATGGCTTTGGCCGTCAGGGCAATAATCGGCAATTTGTCGAATTCCGGCATTTCGCGTAAACGGCGCATCGCCTCATAACCGTCCATCTCCGGCATCATCATATCCATTAACACCAGATCGAAATCCGGATTCTGCTGAAGGAGCTCGATCGCTTCCCGGCCGTTCTCGGCAAAGGTCACTTCCATATTGTATCCTTCCAGCACGCTGGAGAGGGCAAACACGTTGCGGATATCGTCATCCACAAGCAGAATTTTCTTGCCTTCAAACAGTTCTTCCTTGTTGTGCAGCTTCTGCAGGATTTTACGTTTATCCTCCGGCAAATCGGCCTCAACCCGATGCAGGAACAGCGTCGTTTCATCCAATAGCCGTTCCGGTGACTTCACGTCCTTAATGATGATCGACTCCGCATATTTGCGAAGCTGCATCTCTTCCTTCGAATCCAAATCCTTGCCGGTGTAAATAATAATAGGCAGATCCACCAGGTTCTCGTCATCGCGAATCTGGTCAAGCAGTTCAAAGCCTGTCATATCCGTCAGCATCAGATCAAGCACCATGCAATCATAGCGCTGCTTACGCAGCTCGCTGAGCGCCTCGGCGCCCGTGGATGCCGCCGTAATCGACACATCGTCATGACCGATCAATTCGATAATGGAATTCCGCTGAATATCGTCATCCTCGACAATCAAGAGATGTTTCATCGATTTTTCCGCATAGGATTGGATATGCGTAAACGCGTCCTCCAGCGCTTCCCGGCTTGAAGGCTTCTTCAGGTAAGCGATCGCTCCCATCATTAAGCCTTGCTTCACTTCATCCACAACGGAGATGACATGCACCGGAATATGGCGGGTAACCGCAGAGCTCTTCAGCTCGCCCATGACGGACCAGCCGTCGATAACCGGGAGCTGGATATCCAGAATGATGGCATCCGGTCTGTACGACTTGGCCATCTCCAGTCCGATATCACCCTGCAGTGCGACCAAAGCCTTGAAGCCGCGGCCTCTGGCCATATCCAGCAGGATTCTGGCAAACTTCACGTCATCCTCAATGATGAGCAGTACTTTATCTGTCGGCCCGAGCTGGTTGCGATCATCGTCTACCTGTATGGCAGGCTGAACCTCTTTAGTAACCATCTTGGCTTTCGGTACGATCAGAGAGCTCTCCGGCGGTGCCTCCATCGCTGCGGCCGCTTCCTTCGCACCGTCTGCCACTTCTGGATGGCTTGCCGGCAGGAAAAGGGTGAAGCAGCTTCCTTTGCCTTCCTCCGATTCCACCGTAATGCCCCCGCCCAGCAGGCGGGAAAGCTCGCGGCTGATGGAAAGTCCAAGCCCGGTCCCTCCGTATTTCCGGCTGGTGGTACCGTCCACCTGCTGGAAGGCTTCAAAGATCAGATCCGTTTTGTCTGCCGGAATGCCGATTCCGGTATCTTTGACAGCGAAGGACACATAGTCCGATTCCGCATTCAGGTAAACCGGAAGCTTGTCCTTGTCTGCCTTCTCTACAAGCAACTCGACAGAGCCGCTATTCGTAAACTTGAAAGCATTCGATAACAGGTTGCGCAGAATTTGCTTCACGCGATGACTGTCCGTCACGATGCTTTGCGGGAGTTCCTCTTCAATGCGCACGCCCAAATTGATATGCTTGCGCGATGCCACCGCTGCGAAATTCTGCTCCACGAAGGCTTCGATATCCGGAAGCTGGACGTCTTCATAGTTGATTTCCATTTTCCCGGCGTCCACTTTCGATAAGTCGAGAATTTCATCGATCATTTTGAGCAGGTCGGAGCCCGACATGTAAATCGTCTGTGCATATTCAATCTGCTTGGAGCTCAGATTCCCATCCTTGTTCTCGGACAACAGCTGCGACAATATCAGCAGGCTGTTAAGAGGGGTGCGCAATTCGTGGGACATGTTCGCCATGAACTCCGACTTGTATTTGGTTGTAATCGAGAGCTGCTTCGCTTGCTGCTCGAGCTGCATTCGCGCCTTCTCGATTTCATCGTTCTTCTCTTCCACTTCCTGCACTTGCTCCTCAAGCGCACGCGTCTTGGCAACAAGCTCGGTATTGTAATGCTCCAGCTCTTCCTGCTGGCGCTGCAGCAGATCCTCGGAACGCTTGAGGGCATTGGTCTGCTCCTCCAGATTCTCGTTGGTACGGCGAAGCTCTTCCTGCTGCGTCTGCAGCTCTTCCGACTGAACCTGAAGCTCTTCGGTCATGGCTTGCGATTCGCGCAGCAGTTGCTCGACCCGCAGTCGGCCTGTGATATTGTTCAGAATGATGCCGAGGGACTGGCTTAGCTGAGACATCAGCTGTTCCTGCAAAGTTGTCGTTTCCTCGAACGAAGCCAACTCGACGACGCCCAGCACTTCATTCTCGAACAGAAGCGGGTAGATCATGATGGACACCGGCTTCGATGAACCCCACGCGGATTCCACATTCATATAGCCCTCCGGAGCGCCTTTCAGGACGACCGGCTTCTTATCGAGCGCCGCCTGGCCTACAAGCCCTTCCCCGATCATGAAGGCAACCTTCGGCTCTTCTCCGCCTTCATGGGCATAGGAGCCCTTCATCTCCAATTTGTTCGGATGTTTGTCTTCCTGACGGATATAGATGGCTCCGTAATGAGCTCCCAAGATCGGCGTGAATTCGCTGATGAACCGCTGGCCGACCTCTTCCAGGGAATTGATTCCTTCCAGCAGCTCGGTGACTCTGGCCATATTCGAGTTCAGCCAGGATTGATCACGCTGCGCTTGGAGATACGTTTCCTCGATGCGCTGCTTCTCGATGATGTCTTCGGACAAGTCTTTGAATACTCGAGCTACGTCCCCAAACTCGTCCTTCGAAGTAACCTTGATACGGCGGATGGCCTTCAGCCTGCCTTCGCCGAAGCTCTTCAGCATCATGGAGACCACGTTGATGCCCCGGGTAATGCTTGGGAGAATCCATAGAATGACCAGCATTCCGATAAGAAGCCCACCGGCCATGATGTAGATGAACATTTGCACGGAGCGGTCGTAAGCGGCTTTCGCTGCGGCTATATCATCGTTGATCTTCTGATTCTCGTAGCTGCTAAGCTCGTTCAGGCTGATCAGCATCTCCTCCTGGACCGATTGCCCGGTAGAATTACGGAGTGCGTTGGCCCCATCTGCGTCGCTGGTAGAGAGCAATTCCAGCGTCTTGTTCTGATACACGATATATTCGTTAACCGCACGCTCGATCCGGACCAGCAATTGCTGTTCCTCTGCGGTATTTACGCTTTCCTTGATGGCCCTAAAATACTCCTCCGCCTGCGCCGTCATCGTCTCGATTTCCTGTTTGGACACCGTATACGTAGACGGATCGTTGCTCAGGATCATATTCGTAAGTTCGCGCGCCATATTGTTGACTTCTCCGCGCATGCCGCTGGAGTTTCGCACCTTCTGGTAGCGCTCCTGAAAGATTTGGTCCATCTGGTTGTTCATGTAACTGATCCGGTCGTACCCGATCAGGGTCAAAACCAGCATAAGCGCCAGTAATGTTGTAAAACCAATGACTAACTTGCTCTTAAGCTTCATTGATTGGTTTCCTCTCCTTTTTTAAGAGATATCCAAACCAGGCATTTATCGTCCTCTCGCTCCTGCGATGGATCATCCACAAAATACTGTTCCTTCATTTCGTCTTCTCTCCAATGGTGAGGGCCGCCCAAATGCGTCTTCAGATGATCCAGCTTCTCGTCATGCCCGCCCTCTACCAGTTCGAGCAGGCCATCCGTATACATAACCAAATGACCTTCGCCTTCATACTGAAAGCTTCTTGGCTCCATGTCCTCGATCCGGTCGAACAAGCCAACCGGGCAGCAGCCTTGATCCAGCGTCATGACTTCGCCGTCCTCCTTGAAGAACAGGGCCGGGGGATGTCCTGCGTTGACATAGTCCACCCGCTTCAAACGAGTGTCCACGACAAGATAGATGGCCGTAAAATAGTACTGAATCAGCTGTTCGCCCAGGTTCAACTGATTGAATCTGCGATTCAATTCCTGAACCACCTTCTCCGGTTCGACATAAGTCGTGACCGTATCCTTCAGCACCGAAGCGATGAACATGCAAAACAGGGACGAAGTAATCCCGTGTCCCATCATATCCAGCAGAATCACGCCATATCGGCCGTCGCCTAGCGGAAACCATGCATACAAATCTCCCGCAAGCTCTGCCGAGGGCTGGTACAGCGCATGAATCTCCAGCTGTTCATCTTCGATGGGCGAGCTTAACACGGCATTCTGAACCATGGCCGCAAGCTTCAATTCCGCCTGGACCCGCTGTTCCCTTTCAATATGCCAGTCTTTCTCTTGCTTCAACCGAAGCGCGAGGCGTATCCGTGCCATCAGCTCCACCTTGTTGATCGGTTTCGTGACGTAATCGACGGCGCCGGCATCCAGCGCTTCCGCCAGCTTCTTCGAATCTCCGACGGCGGTGACCATAATGATCGGTATATCTTTCAAATGCTCGTATTGCTGAACAATACGGCAAGCTTCTATTCCATCCATCTCAGGCATCATCATATCGAGCAGCACCAAATCGATATCCGCCCTACGGGGATTCGGATCTTGGCTGCGATCGCCGATTCCCAGGTGTTCCAGCATTTCCAGGGCTGAAGATGCAGATAGCGTATTGTGATAATTTTCCTTCTTCAAGATTTCTCGAATAATAATGACGTTAGTCGGATTGTCATCTACGATTAATATTCTCATTGCCCTCTCCTTTAACGTTACGGCTTATGCGGCAGAAATCCTTTTCCTACTATTATACTATAATAACCCTATGATCATTTGCCATAGAAAAAGGTTCTCAAGCTTGAATCTTCCACTTTTAATAGATATATGGAACATTCTTTTAAAACATAGATAAGGAATGAGACGTCAATAGTCTCATTCCTTATCTATGTTTTAAGTCCTATAACCCCTATGTCGAATCAGCGCCAGGCTGAAAATTCAATGCTTCCTCAATCCTTCTTAGCAATCACGAGCACTTTGCCAAGGTCCAATTGTTTCTCGTAAAATCCCGCCTCGGCTTCGGTAAAGCCAAGCGATACGATCTTGGCACGCAGCTCATCCCCGCGGGACCGAAACAGATTCGCCAGGGCATCAAACACGCCTTCTTCCTTAATGCCTACGTTATTGGCATCGGCTGCTTCCACAATCCGGCTCGTCTTGTCCGAATCATGGGCCAATACATAAATGTGATCCAGATCGTAACCGGACTGCCGAAGATTCTGAACCTCCTGAACCGCTTGCGTCCCGTTTTCCACGACTTTGGCATATGACTTCGTATTGGTGAATTCCATTGTGAAAACCTCCCCTAATAGTGTTAAACCTCAATTTAGGTTATAGTCCATTGGTTATTAACCGTAATCCTCAAGGTTGAAACAAATTTATTCGCTATAATCGAAAAATAAATCGACGCCTTCGATTTCACCGGTATCCCGGTCAATGTATACCTTAAGCGCATGATGGTTCTCAAGGTATACATCTCCGTCCTCCGCCTTAAAATACGGTCTACCCAGGGATGCCCGGACATGATCGGTTGACATGCCTATATGCTGGCCTTCAACCTGAAAGGATTCGGCAGAGGGCTTGACATGAACATATTCCGTGTAGCCGTTGCGGACTCCAACCTCCATATCTTTATAAAGAAGCTTAGTGGTTCCGCTCAGGCTGTCCTGCTCGATTCGTGCAGGCGTTCCCAGCTTGTGGACGATATCACGCTTGGTATCCGCAAGCGATATCCCGTTTAACGTCCCGTAGCCCTCTGAAGAGTTGTCGCCGGTGTGTGCTTGTCCAACATCCGCAGCGGCATGAACTACAGGCGGTTGCCATATCTCGGCAGCAGGCTGCTGCACTGCCGCAGCACCTCCACCTCCGGAGTAAACCATGAGCCCGACCATCAACAGTGCGACATTCCACATGCGACCTCCTCCTTTCATCATCTTGCCGTGCACTACCCTGGCTTGGTTAAGCCCTGTTATCTGGCTTTTTGACGACGGAAACTGTTCCACAGGCCAACTGCCGTGTCCACGTAGGACAGCCAATTCCGGCTGCGGGATTTTTCTTCCGCTTCCGTCTTCTGATAAACGGCGTCATACGACTGGAACGTGCGATCTTGTGCCGTCAAAGGCACTTCCATGCGGGCGGGCTGCTCTTTCTTCTGCTCTATCCGGGATTGCTTAAAGCGGCTAACCATGCCGGAAGATACTTGCTTCACCGCATAAGTGACTTCGCTTAAAGCTTCTCCCAGGTTTTTGACGGTATCCATAACCGGATCAATTTGTTTCATCTTATGCTGAACATCCACCGTAATATCGTTCGTATTTCGAATGGTCTGCTTCACTTCATAACTCAATTCGTCGACCGTCTTTTGTACTTCCTGAAGCGTTTGTGTTACCTTTTCGAGCGATTGCGTGGCTGCCTTCAATGTCTTGATCAAGAAGAATACGAGAACCGCAAATGCCACGGCAATAATGGCAACACTGATTTGAGTTAGCATACGTTGTCCCTCACTTTCAAGTTATGTTTGGTTTCGGATACGCAATAGTTACCCTATCCCCCACCTCACGAAACAAAGGGTTCCTTGCCATCCATGCCACTGTTCTCCAGCTTGTTTCATCCTCTGCCGCCCCGGTTAAAGAACACTACGAAGGGCGCTGCGGCAACGCCGATGGCCCCTACCGATCTTCAAATTGGATAAGAGCTCCTTACTTGGAGCAGCATGCGTTGACATGCCATATATCCAATAAAATCGATGAAGAAAGCAGGGTGAATATGATGTTAAAATGGTCCGTAATTTTTCTGGTGGTTGCACTGATTGCAGGGATCTTCGGCTTCTTCGGCATCGTTGAGGCTGCAGCCAGTATCGCGAAGGTTCTGTTCTTCGTCTTCGTTGTCCTGTTTGTGATCTCTCTCTTTACCGGACGCAGACGAAGTATGTGACGGCGTCACGTGTTGTTAAAGCCCGTGCATTGAATATACACTTAGGAACATGAAAAGGGTGTCCCTCCGTTGTTAAACGGATGGGACACCCTTTTTATGGCGTGCTTGAATTTGAGGCGGCTTAAGCGTGCGTTGCTGCAGCCTCCCGGCTTCCGGCTGCCTTCGGCTCTTCCGCCGGCTTCGTCTTCTTGATGAAGAAAGCCAGAATCAAGGAAACCACGCTGATCCAGGTGGCAATAACAAAGGCATAGTTAATGCCATAAATCGTTGCTTCGTTGCCCAGCTTAAGCAGGTCGGCCTGATTCTTCGGATCGAACACCCCCGACTGCATCAAGGCTTCTCCTCGGCTCTCCGCCTGGGTGGACATGACGGTAACGAGAATCGCGGTTCCGATCGAGCCGGAAACCATGCGGAGTGTATTCGACATCGCCGTACCATGGGCGTTCAAGCTCCGCGGCAGCTGATTCAGTCCCGCGGTCTGAATCGGCATCATGAGCATCGACATACCGAACATGCGGGCCGTATAGATAATCATGATCTGGCCGTAAGACATCGTTTCGGTCAGATTACTGAACTCCCACGTCGTAATGACCGTAATCGCCAGACCGATAACAGCCAGCCATTTTGCGCCAACCTTATCGAATATCGCGCCCGTGATGGGTGACATAATTCCCATCAGAATAGCGCCGGGAAGCATGAGCAGACCGGATTCCACCGGCGTAAACCCGCGAATCTGCTGCAGATAAATCGGCAGCAGGATCATCCCGGCATACATCGCCATCGTGACGATGACATTGATCAAGGTCGTTAACGTAAACATGTTGTACTTAAATATACGGAATTCCAGCATCGGATTGTCGGCCTTCATTTCCCGCCATACAAACAGGATGAGGGCAACCGTGCCGACCGCAAGGGTCGTCACAACCGGCGTGCTGGACCAGCCGTCGTTCCCGGCGTCACTGAAGCCGTAGAGCAAGCCGCCGAAGCCCAGGGTAGACAAAATGATGGCGATCATGTCCAGCTTGGGCCGGCTGACCTCGGTCACGTTTTTAAGGAAGAAGACCCCGATTAACGTAGCGATAACGGAGAAAGGCAGGATCATGTAGAACAGCACCCGCCAATCGTAATGCTCCACGATATATCCGGAAAGCGTAGGTCCGATCGCAGGAGCAAAAATCATGGCGATCCCCATCATCCCCATGGCTTTACCGCGGTTCTCTATAGGGAAAATGTTCAGAAATACGACAGTCATAAGCGGCATGAGAATTCCTGCACCCGCTG
The DNA here is from genome assembly GCF_000204455.1 of Paenibacillus sp. HGF5. Taxonomy (NCBI): domain Bacteria; kingdom Bacillati; phylum Bacillota; class Bacilli; order Caryophanales; family Paenibacillaceae; genus Paenibacillus; species Paenibacillus sp. HGF5. The sequence continues at coordinate 41,999 of NZ_AEXS01000143.1, forward strand.
CCTGAACGAGGCGTCCGGTTAGAAGAAATGCAAAGTTAGGGCTGATGGCACACAGCAAGGTGCCGATCGTAAACAGCGTCATGGCGCTGATGAACAGCTGCCTGGTCGAGAATCGCGCAATCAGGTAGGCGGTAACGGGAATCAGCACCCCGTTCACCAGCATAAAGCCTGTGGTCAGCCACTGGGCTACCGTCGGTTTGATGCTTAAATTTTCCATGATGCTCGGCAGAGCAACATTCATCAAAGTCTGGTTAAGAATGGCGACAAAAGCGCCAATCATTAATGCGGCAATGATGGGGCCTTTCTTGACAGGCTCGCCGGGACGAGCAGCAGTATGGGTATTCATCGGAAGCTTTCACTCTCTTTCTAAGTAAGTTCGTTTATATCAATAGCATGTTTGTTCTATGTGGACAGCTGACCTTGGATATACTCAACATTCGTCAAAATTTTGCGGTACAGGGAACTCAACTGTTTAACCTCTTCATCTGTTAGAAAACCATATAACAAACCGCTAAGCTCAGCGCGTTTATTGGCCAACTGCTCGATCAGCTCCCGCCCGAGCGGCGTAATCTCCAGATGGATGACCCTGCGGTCGGTTGTATCCCTTACGCGGCGCGCGAATCCGCCTTCGATCAATTTATCGGATATGCCCGTGACCGCACCGCACGTCACATGAATGGAATCCGCCAAGTCAGACAATCTCAAAGCACCCTGTTCGTGGAGCTTCTCCAAGGCGGTGTACTGGGTTCTCCCCAGTTTAGGGAACCCCTCCTTCTGCCATTCATTCTGCACAGTCCGAAGCATCTTCTTAAATAGCATCTCCAACTCCAGAATTTCATTCCGCATGGACATGTATTTTTTACACTCCTTTAATGGTCCAGCACTCCTTCAATAGAGACACCCTCTCCTTCGCCTCTAAATACTTTAGTACTAAAACATTTATTTCTAAACATTTACTGATTATAGTAGGGGATTATTTCAGTGTCAATGTTTACATATATATTTTTTTCATAATTATTTTCTGAAAATAATGCCGTCTCATGAAAGAAAATGCAAAAAGACCCAGACGTCGTTTCCTTGTCTGAGTCTTTAGCCGATTCTCTTGCTTTACTTAAACAGCGAAGGAATCGACATCCAATCCATCGTAAAGTTCAATTCCAGGCCATCGGATAGAAACTTAACATTCTTCACGGTTACCAAATCGGGCAAATAGTCCTTCAGCGAAATTTGAATGGGCTCAAGCCGGAACACATTCAGCGGAATCTCAACGCCACGAATCGTTGTCGATTCATGCGTCAAGTGAAGATAGCTTCCCTCGGCTGACATCTGAAAGCGCAGAACGGCACCAAAAGGAACGATTCCCCATTTACCGTTCATGCTGGCTGACATGGTGGTACCGTTCATTGCGAAATCGGCACCGGTTATATCGACGCCAAGGTCATGCGTGCTCATATATTTTACCATGTTCTTCTTGCTGAGTTCCCCGACTTCCTCGGTGCTTAGTTTCATGCGGGTATCCCGGTTCGACACCATGGTCATCAATTTGTCCTTGAAATCAACGGATCGATAGCGCATGTCCAGGGATTGCGTAGGATAAACAAACCAGACTGCCGCACCGATGATCACAAGCAACAAGACAAGTATTCCCAATAGGAATCGCCCGGTTCGTTTCTTTCGGCGTACCAAATCCAAAGATCCCTCCTCCCTAAGGATTTCCCTGCTGGAACAGGGCTTTTCCCATCCCCAAAGTATATAGGAATCCTGGAAACTTGTCACGATTTGAGAATTGTACCCAACTTTCTTGGTTCAAAACATCCAAATGGTGGTTATTACGATATTGTCAAATATTACTTCGGTCCCAAGGAGGAATTATTCCATGAAAAAAACACTAAGCATTACTGCAGCCCTAGCACTCACCCTGTCTCTAACCGCCGTAGCAAGCGCGGATCCGATTAACGGTACGGTATCCAACACTTCAGGACCGGCTCCGATCTCGGTGGAAGACCCGATCATCAAACCTGAAGAAGTCGTGATCGTACCGACGCCGATGATTGAGCTTACAAGCAAAACTTACTTCTACAACGCTCCAAACGGCGAAAAGCTTGGTGCCTTGGCTCCGCAAAAGCTCGACACAACCGGCAATCGTTACGATGTCATGCTTGGCGGGGAATGGGTTGAAGTATATACATGGCTCGGTAAAGCTTGGATTTATGTAGAGTAATCGTGTATGGCTATCGGGCTTCATGATCCTTCATGTACCCCGGCATGTTAAATGGCAGGTCAAGAGAATCTTGGCCTGCCATTTGTATACCTGCACATTCGGTATCCCTTAGGAGGATCCCTTAGGCTCCACATGAATATGGACGCTCATAATATTGTGAATCTTCTCCATCTGCTCCTCGATGCGGTCACTGATCTGATGGCCCTCCAAAACGCTGATATCCGGGTCTACCTCGATAACGACATCCACCAGTACATGATTGCCGTGGATTCGGGCTTTCATATCCTTGATTCCCTCGACACCGGGCGTACGGGCAATCGTGCTGCGCAAATCAGACAAACGGTTTTCATCAAAGCCATCCGTGAGGCTATAGGTACAATCCCTGAATATTTCCCAAGCCGTTTTGCAAATAATGACGCCAACCACTACAGCCGCCACGGTATCCAGCCAGGGCAGGCCGAATTGTGCGCCGATGATGCCCACAGCGGCCCCAACGCTGACGAGCGCATCGGACAAGTTATCCTTGGCCGCTGCCATCAGCGCCTGGTTATCGATGCGCCGCGCAAGGTTCCGATTGTAACGATATACGCCCAGCATCGCAACGGCACAGATGCCGGCCACGCCGGCAGACCATACATTCGGCACTTCCTTGGAGCCTTCAAAAAAAGAACGGACGGCTTCGACCAGCACCTGGATGCCCACGACAGCCATGATGAAGGAGGCCACCAGCGCCGCGATCGTCTCCGCCCTCAAGTGCCCGTATGCATGATCGGAATCCGGCGGCTTCTGGGAAATTCGCAGCCCGATCAATACGGCGAGCGATGCCACGATATCCGTCAGGTTGTTAAAACCGTCGGCGAGCAAAGCACTGGATGCAAACAAATATCCACAGAATATTTTAAACGATGACAGCACGAGGTATGCCGCAATGCTGATCCAGGCCCCGCGCTCCCCTTGTTTGATGTTATCATAGGCATTCACTATATACGTCTCTCCTTTGCTTGCTCCGTGCAGGCTTTAAGCGATATCCATCATTATCCATATTTAATCCTAGCAAAGGTCATTCGTGTGGGTCTAGGGAAACATAATTGCTTCGGTCAAAGAACCATGGACGTAGAAAATGGTATTAATCATTGTTACCCTTGCCGGACGATTTAAAAACGAATAAAATGAGGACAAGCGAACACGAAGAGGAGGGTGATTCCTATGCCCGAGAATAATGAGCCACGCAAAGTGAATTTGGCTGATGCGATCAAGCAAAAGCTGGAACAAAAGAAACAGCAAAATACATCCGCGAACAAGCCGGGACAATTCCAAGCCGGTTCAGCGCAAAAAATGAAAAGCCAAAATAACAAAAAACCAAACAACCAGCGTCGTCGTACCGGCGGTTCGTAAAGAACCGATCCGTAACGCACGCCAAAAAATGCTGCACCTCCCATACCCGGGAGGTGCAGCATTTTTATTGAATAAGAAGGCGGGATGACAGCTTGTCGCCATCATCCCGCTGCTTAATTTCTTTAAACTTCAACCGGGTACATGCTTTCGCGAAGCCCCTTGATCTCTTCACTCTCCAGATACTCGTCATAACTCATGCTGCGGTCGATGATGCCGTTAGGCGTAATCTCGATAATCCGGTTCGCAATCGTCTGAATGAACTGATGGTCATGCGAGGTGAACAAGATGGTTCCGTCAAAATCGATCAAGCCGTTGTTGAGCGCCGTGATGGACTCCAGATCCAAGTGGTTCGTCGGCTCATCGAAGATCAGCACGTTCGCGCCGTTCAGCATCATTTTGGCCAGCATGCAGCGAACCTTCTCGCCTCCGGACAATACGCTGGCTTTCTTCAACGCTTCCTCCCCTGAGAACAGCATGCGGCCAAGGAATCCGCGCAGGAACGTCTCGTCCTGATCCTTGGAATATTGGCGCAGCCATTCCACGAGATTCAGGTCGACTCCGTCGAAATAAGCCGAATTGTCTTTCGGGAAATACGCTTGGGTCGTGGTTACGCCCCAGCTGTATTCGCCGGCTTCCGCTTCGGTTTCGCCGGTGATGACCTGGAACAAGGTCGTTTTCGGCAAGCCGTTTGGCCCGACAAACGCAATTTTGTCCCCTTTATTCACAACAAAACTCACGTTGTCCAGCAGTTTCTCGCCTTCCACGCTCTTCGTCAGGCTGTCCACGGTCAGCAATTGTTTGCCGGCTTCGCGTTCAGGCTTGAAGTTGAGGAACGGATATTTACGGTTGGATGGACGGATATCGTCCAGCGTAATTTTATCGAGCTGCTTCTTCCGGGACGTCGCTTGCTTCGATTTCGAAGCATTCGCGGAGAAGCGCTGAATGAAGGCTTGAAGCTCCTTGATCTTCTCTTCCTTCTTCTTGTTGGATTCGCGCTGGAGCGCGAGGGCCAGCTGGCTGGATTCATACCAGAAGTCGTAGTTGCCGACATACAGCTGGATTTTGCCGAAATCGATATCCGCAATATGCGTACATACCTTGTTCAGGAAGTGACGGTCATGGGATACCACGATAACGGTGCCTTCATAATCCATCAGGAAGTTCTCGAGCCACTGAATCGATTCGAGGTCCAAGTGGTTGGTAGGCTCATCGAGCAGCAGGTTATGCGGCCGGCCGAACAAGGCTTGGGCCAAAAGAACGCGGACCTTCTCGTTGCCGCTCAGCTCCGACATTTTCTTGTCGTGCAGCTCACGCGGAATACCGAGGCCGATCAGGAGCGCAGCCGCATCCGGCTCGGCATCCCATCCGTTCAGCTCGGCGAATTCGCCTTCCAGCTCACCCGCACGCATGCCGTCCTCTTCGGAAAAGTCGGCTTTTGCATACAGCGCATCCTTCTCCTTCATGATGGTATACAGTCTGGCATGACCCATGATGACCGTCTCCAGAACCGGATATTGGTCATATTCATAGTGGTTCTGCTTCAGAACCGCCATCCGTTCGTTGGGAGTCATATGAACCTCGCCTGAGTTCGGTTCAATCTCGCCGGAGAGGATTTTTAGAAATGTAGACTTACCCGCCCCGTTAGCGCCGATGAGGCCGTAGCAGTTGCCCGGGGTGAATTTTATATTGACATCTTCAAATAGTGCTCGTTTGCCATAGCGGAGCGTTACGCCGCTTGTACTGATCATTAAGCATTACCATCCTTTATCACTATTGGTTTCAGCACATTATAGCATAAGTACGGCGGTTATCGAAGCTTCTGGACGATATAAAACGGTTTTAAACAAATATAACCTCCTGCATGGGCCATTTCATGCTGACCAGCCACAGGAGGCCGACGATCAAAGATTACCTTTTACCAAGTTTCATAGAACCGAGGCGTTTCTATTAATTAGAAGAAACCAGTCGGACCGGATCCGCTGTCTTACCATAGACTTCACCGGGAATCGATTGACGATCCCGTGCAGTTGGCTAAGAATAACGCTGCTGCCGCAAGAGCGGTCGGCATTGGCCCAAAACGAAGACGATTAGAAGCAACTAATAAATGGGCCCGAAAGGTTATACGACCTTTCGGGCCTTCTTAGGCAGTCTGTAGTGTGTATGCCGATCGGAATCGCTTCCGGGTTTCTGTTACGAAGTCACGCTTCTTCGTTCCGGCTGAACCTTGAAGGTTTCCCCGTACTTCAAGACACGAATCCGCTCCTTGGCAATCCCGAGCCGCTTTCGTTCCGCTTCCATCCGGTCCAGCGCTTCCCTGGCCGTATCATCGGCCAGCTTGAAGGTCCCGTAATGCATCGGAATCATCGTCTCCGCCTTCACGTCCTGAAACGCCTGCAGCGCCTCTTCCGGATTGACGTGCTGAGACGTCATGAACCATTCCGGCTCGTATGCCCCGATCGGCATCAAAGCGAGGTGAATGTTGAACCGTTCGCCGATCAGCTTAAAACCCTCGAAATATCCGCTGTCTCCCGCAAAATACAAATTCGGCGGAAGCAGTCGGGTGCCGTCCTCAGCGACGGGTTCGTTATTGCATGCCGATTCATCGGAAGAACTCGAATCCGTCTTTCCATCCTGCAGCACGGGCTCCATCACGAATCCTCCCCAATGGGACGTATTCGTATCAAACGGCGTGCGCCGCGTCCAATGCTGTGTCGGCACGAAGGAAAATTTCACGCCTTTTATGGCGACCGATTCCCACCACTGCAGTTCGATCACGCGGCGAAAGCCTTTATTGATCATTTTCCGACGCAGACCAACCGGTACAATGATGGTGGTGTCCGCACGGTACAGCTTACGGATCGAGGAAACATGCATATGGTCATAGTGGGAATGCGATATCAAAATGACATCGATCGGGGGGATCTCATGAATGGGAAGTCCAGGTTCCCCAAGGCGCTTATTAAACCCCATTCTCCGCGCCCATACGGGATCAGTCACAATATTCATGCCTTCGTATTGAATGAAGAACGTGGCGTGCCCGATCCAGGTAACGGAGGTTTCGTGCCGGTTGCTATGCAAATACTGAAGATCCGGCGTCAGGTTCGGAATGCAGTAGGAATAATCCTTCTTCTTCTGACGACGTTCGTCGCGCCACTGCTTGAACTGTTTAAGCGTTTTGTCCGTGCTGACGTTATCGATATTGTTATAGCGAATTCTTGGCATGCAGCCTCCTCCTTCCATTACCCTGTATTTTACCCGTATTGAGCTATCCGCTCAACTTTGCGCTTTGTTGTTCTTTTTACACCGAATGATTCTTGGCGAAACAGCCCGGCTTTATTTTGTCCATCCCTCAATCCGAAGGGTCTTTATACTTGACGACGTAAATCGCCATAAAGGCTACGGCAGCCAGTACCGTGAGCAGCGGTGCTATGAAAATGCCGAAATCCTCCACTTGCCTCACCCCTTCTTCGCGGATTTGCCGCGAATGTAGTTCGCATCGAACAAAAACAATCGCATCAGCAGGATCAGGGAAGGCACCAAGACGCAGAAGCCGAGAATAAACGCGGTAATCAAAGCGATGGCCATCGTATCGTTGGTGATGCTCTCATGAATGTGGATGTAATCATAGAGAATGTACGGCAGATGCGAGCGACCATATCCGTACCAGGCAAAAGCGAATTGAAGCATGACCATGATAAATGCGATGCCAAGGCGGATGCGTTTCCACACGAGGTATACCGCGATGACAAAGCAGACGAACGACGCGATAAACATCCAGGCGATATCCAGCATTTGCCCAAAATGCACCGGATTCTGATGGTTGATCTGGAAAAACGCGAACACCGAAGCCAGGATCGTCGGCCCGCTCCAACCCAGTGCATAACCCCGGACCACGCCGAACGCCACCTCATCCCCGGCACGCTGCGCGTAATAGGACAGGAACATCGCCGAGATGTACAGAACGCTGACAAGGGCAAGCAGAATGACCGACCACGTGTACGGATTCGTGAAGAACGTGTACCAGTGAAGCTCCACCTTACCGCCGTCCATATAGATGATGCCGCCTTCGGATATGGCCAATATCGTCGACAAGGCGGCAGGAATGAGCAGCCCCGTCGCTCCGTATAGTCCCATGTATACGATATTGTTGCCCGTCTGGCTGCCATACGTATGATAGGCGTAGTAAGCGCCTCGGATGGCGAGCAGCACGAGCACCAAGCTGCCCGGGACAAGCAGCGCGGTGCCATAATAATACGCGGCATCGGGAAAGAATCCGACGAGTCCGACCACAAAAAAGATCAGGAACACGTTGGTCACTTCCCAAACGGGGGACAGATATCGCTGGATGATATTGTGGATCTTGTTCTCATGTCCGGTAAGCACGCTATAGAAGCTGAAGAATCCGGCGCCGAAATCAATCGAGGCCACCAGCAAATAGCCGAACAGGAACGTCCATAGAACGGTTATGGCTATCATGGCATAGCTCACTTGCGGTCTCCTCCTTCGATTTCGAGTCCCAGCAGCCGGATTTCCTCTTCCGCGCTTTTATTCCGGAACAATTGGCTCAGCACGCGGATTGCGGATACGGACAAGACCAAATACAGTAGAATAAACAGCAACAGCATCCAGCCGACGCTCGATGAAGTGGTCGCCGCATCCGATACCTTCATATATCCCCGCACAATCCACGGCTGCCTTCCGATCTCAGCAAGGAACCAGCCCAGCCATATGGCTGACATCGATAGAGGCCCTAAAGCCAATATACTGAGCAGCAGCCACTTTGGGTAAGGCTTTTTGCCAGGAAGTTTCCTTCGGAACATATACAGGAGAGGAATCAGAACGATCACGGCGCCGCTGGTCACCTTCAAATCAAAAAAATAATGCACGGACATGGGTGGTCTCTCGTTCTCCGGAAATTCATTCAGGCCGATGACCTCCGTACTGGGGCTGTTCCCTGCCAGTATGCTAAGCGCGTACGGAATCTTTAACGCATACTTGATTTCGTTATGCTCATCCAGAAAGCCGCCGTAAATGAGCGGGGCTTCGGTCATCGTCTCAAAATGCCACTCGGCGGCCGCCAGTTTCTCGGGCTGGTATTTGGCCAGGAATTTGCCGGAAAAGTCTCCGATCATCACGGTGGCCACGGCAAAAACAAAGGTGGAAACGACGGTAAGCTTCAGCGCTTTCTTAAAATAGACGTGCCTGCTTCCCCGAAGTAAGCTGAAAGCCGCGATGCTCGCCAGCGCCGCAGCGCTTGTCGTAAACGCCGACGCCAGCACATGGCTCACCTTGGTCGGCGTCGCCGGATTGAACATGGCCACGAACGGATTCACGTTCGTAAACACCCCGTCCACCAGCTCAAAGCCCTGCGGCTGGTTCATAAATGCATTCATGCTCGTGATAAAGAAAGCAGAAGCGGAGGAGCCGATTGCCACGGGAATTAGCAGCAGCAGGTGGGTCCATTTGTTTTTGAACCGATCCCACGTATAGAGATAAATGCCAAGAAAGATCGCCTCCACAAAAAAAGCGAAGGTTTCCATAAACAGCGGCAGCGCAATGGCCTTACCGGCTACGCGCATAAAGGTGGGCCACAGCAGGCTGAGCTGCAAGCCGATGGCGGTTCCTGTCACGACGCCAACAGCCACGGTAATCACATATCCCCGCGCCCAGCGCCTGGCGAGCAAGGTATAGTGGTCATCCCCCGTCCGGATCCCCCTCCATTCCGCCAGAGCCAGCATAATGGGAATCCCGACGCCGATGGTTGCCAGAACAATATGTACAAACAGGGTCAGTCCGGTCAGTATGCGGCTCATCAGTACTGGATCCAGTGATGACATCAGGTTCACTCCTCGGGTGTGTTATCCAAAATGATGCATGTAGCGCAAATATCCTTTCACGGCACCGTACAGCATAATGGCGGCCACGATAAAGCATAGAATCGCAAGCTTTTTCTCCTGCTTCCTGTACATCGACAGCCTAGCCTCCCTTATGTATTTCGGACTTCCCGCAAGGGGTGCCGCCCTTCGCCGTAATTCTTTGAAAAGCATGAATGAATTCCTATCCAACATTATCAGTTTTACAAACCCTTCCTCTTTTTATCCAAAGTCCGGTCAATTTGTTGGAATCCTGTGCATGATGTTTTTTCCGGCATGGAAAAGAGGTACAATAAGAGGATAAGGAGGCGAAACAAACCCATGAAAATTACATTCATTGAACCAACCCCGAGCCCGAACTCCATGATGCTTCATCTTGATGAAACCCTGGAGTCCGGAATTCGCAGAACATATACACTAGACAACGAACGGTCGGCTCCTCCCTGGATCAGGCAGCTGCTCCATATCCCGGGCGTAAAGAGCGTGTTCCATACCCTCGATTTCATCGCGCTCGACCGTAAAGGCAACGCCGATTGGCCCTCCATCCTGGGCGCCGTTCAGGAAATATTCGGCCAGGAGGGGCTCGCCGCCGGACTCAAGGAAGGCGCGGATGATATCGCATTTGGGGAAGCCCAAGTGTTCGTGCAATATTTCCGCAATATTCCGATGCAAATTCGTGTCAAAAGCGGGAATCAGGAAGAACGTATCGGCCTGTCGGAGCGCTTCTCCCAAGCCGTAGCCGCGGTAGGGACTTCGACGCTTATCAAGGAACGCAAGCTCAAGGAGTACGGCGTACGCTACGGCCAGCTGGGAGACATCGCCCGTGACGTGGAGCAGGAGCTGGAAGCCGCATTCCCGCAGGAGCGCCTCGATAAGGTCATTGCCCAGGCGATTGCCCACGGTGCCAGCGACGAGGATTTCGTCGAGCAGCGCCGGAAGCTGACGGACGAGGAAACCGAGGCCGCGATGCAGGATGAGGACTGGCGCGTGCGTTATGCCGCTCTGGATGCGCTGGAGCCGACGGAGAAACACCTTCCGCTGCTTCGCAAAGCGCTTCGGGATCCGAAGATGCAGATCCGCCGGCTCGTCGTTGTGTATTTGGGCGACCTTCGGACGCCTGAAGCGATGGAGCTTCTGTATGAAGCCATGCGCGACGAAACCCCGGCCGTTCGCCGTACCGCTGGAGATACCTTGTCCGATATCGGCGATGCCGCCGCTACCCCGGTCATGGTCGAATCGCTCAAAGACAGCAGCAAGATCGTTCGCTGGCGTGCGGCCCGCTTCCTGTATGAAGTCGGTACGGAGGAAGCACGTTCCGCCCTTGAGGAAGCCGCCAACGATCCGGAATTCGAAGTGAGCCTCCAGGCGCGAATGGCGCTGGAGCGCATCGAATCCGGCGAAGAAGCTGCCGGAACCGTCTGGCAGCAAATGGCTAAACGGAATCAATCGTAATCGCACAGCGGGAAACCGCCTTGAACCGTAAAAATTATCCATTGCTTCTAACATGGAATGTGATTTATACTTAGGACTCTCTTGTTAGAATTGAATATACAGATAGCCTCATCATTCCAAGATGAGGTAGAGGTTGCAGACATGATCAGTAGTTGTGCCGAGGCAAAGAGAAGCCGGTGAAGCACAGTGAAAGGCATGAATGCCGAAGTGCAGGGTATCCTCTTATATCCTGTGCTGGGGCCGTTGTCGAAAGAGACGGAACTGTCACGGGGATTTCCCCGTGTTGTGCTATCTTCATGGAGGGTATGATGCGGATACGATCAAGACCGCAGGTATAGGACCTGCGGTCTTTTTGTTCTAACAGGGTATATTTTAAATATCATTTCTTAATGTATAGAAGGAGTGTTCGACCTTGAATCGCAAAAAAGCACCGGCTGCTTCGCTTAAGCAGAGCTTTAAAGCCCGTCATATGACGATGATCGCCCTTGGCGGATCGATCGGTACGGGCCTGTTCCTGGCAAGCGGAACGGCCATCGCCTCTGCCGGTCCGGGCGGAGCGCTTATCGCGTATGCCGCCGTAGGCCTCATGGTTTACTTTCTGATGACCAGCCTGGGCGAACTCGCTACGTATCTTCCGGATTCCGGCTCATTCAGCACCTACGCCTCCCGGTTTGTCAGTCCCGCCTTCGGATTTGCCGTCGGCTGGAACTTCTGGTACAACTGGGCCGTTACCATTGCCGCCGAACTCGCGGCGGCGACGGTTATTATCAAGTTCTGGTTCCCGGACAGCCCTTCATTCCTATGGAGCCTTCTGTTCCTGGCGATTATGTTCGGCTTAAACATTCTATCCGCCAAAGGATACGGCGAATCGGAATATTGGTTTGCTATCATTAAAGTAGCGACCGTCATTGTTTTCCTTATCATCGGCGTCATGATGATTTTCGGCATTCTTGGCGGCGAAGCGGTCGGATTCAGCAACTTCAGCCTAGGCGACGGGCCGGTACACGGCGGATTCTTCGCGCTGGTCGGCGTGTTTATGGCCGCAGGCTTCTCCTTTCAGGGAACCGAGTTGATCGGGGTAGCCGCAGGCGAAAGCGAGAATCCGAGAAAACATGTGCCCAAAGCCATTCGTCAGGTTTTCTGGCGCATCCTGATTTTCTATATTTTCGCCATTTTTGTTATCGGCATGCTGATCCCTTACACCCATCCGAGCTTGCTTCAATCCGGGGTCGACAATATCGGTGTCAGCCCATTCACCTTGGTGTTTGAGAAAGCCGGCCTTGCGTTTGCGGCTTCCGTAATGAATGCGGTCATTCTCAGCTCCGTGCTGTCGGCCGGCAACTCCGGGATGTATGCCTCGACCCGCGTCCTGTATGCCATGGCGAAGCAGGGCATGGCTCCGAAATGGCTGAGCCGCCTGAACAGCCGCGGCGTGCCGGTTGCAGCCCTGATCGTAACCTCCGCCGTGGGCATGCTGGCGTTCCTGGCCTCCTTCTTCGGCGATGGCGTCGTTTACGTGTGGCTTCTGAACGCCTCCGGGATGTGCGGATTCATTAACTGGCTGGCGATTGCGGTGAGTCATTACCGCTTCCGCAAAGCCTACGTTGCCCAAGGCAAGGACCTGAAGGATCTTCCGTTCCGTGCGCGCTGGTTCCCCTTCGGCCCCATCTTCGCTTTCCTGCTCTGTCTCGTGGCCATTATCGGTCAAGGCAATTTCAGCGGGGAGATCGATTGGTTAACGATCATTGCCACGTATGTCAGCATTCCGTTGTTCCTCTCCATCTGGTTCGGCTACCGCTTGATGAAGAAGAGCCGCATCGTGCCTTTGGATGAGTGCGATTTGAGCACGGATGCCAAATCATAATGAAGACGAACATGCAAAAAAAAAACAGCTTCCTCCCGTTGTTGGGAGGAAGCTGTTTTTCATTTGGCACGGACATCTACCATATGATCTGCACTCTAAGATCACCCGTGTTTTCAAAAGCATTGTGATAATATTTGATGGACCCCAGATTGTTCTTTAACTGAAGCTGCTGGAGCACGCTCACTAGCTCTCGCTCGCTGCCGTCAAACCGGAATACCAGCTTGCGGCTGCCTTCCGCCTTCGCTGCCTTCACCAGCGGTTGAAGCTGAAGGTGGGAGCTGACGATGGCGCGGGCATCGTACAGCTGATACTCCAGATCCTTCTTAATCGCTTCGTATGCTCCCGCTTTCGAACGATCCTTCGCGGCCAGCCCGGCCAGCGTATTGCGGTAAAGCGTATTCGCCTTCGGATAGGATTTCACCCAGGTATGATCCCGGCCCATCTGCTCATCCGTCCGGAGGTAGTACGTGTAGGACACCTCGTTGTCACGATCCGGCACGGGATCGTTCCACGTCGTGTCCAAGTGATACCATTTGCCGTCCAGAAGGACTAGATTCCAGGCGTGGAGCTGGCCCTGTGGATTGTCGGAGGCGTAAGCCGTACCCTCCACGATTTTGTTCGGAATCCCGGCTTCCTTCAGCAGCTTATGCGTTAATAGAGAATAACCCTGGCATACCGTGCTACCCGTGTAAAGCCCGTCATAGGCCGTATATTTCGTAAGCGTTGTATCGTATTTCAAGTTGCGGACAACCCAATCATGGATGGCTTTCACCTTCTCATGATCATTCATGCCCGGCTTGATGATCTGCTTCAAAATGCGGTCGGTATGCTGGTTCACGTAGTTCGTCTGCTCCGCGGTCTCGCGATAGCTCAACCGGACGGTAACATTGGCGGAACTGGATGTTCCACGATAGTCGTAGCTATAGCTGGCGATGGTGTAATGGATATAAGGATCACTGGCCATCGCCTGATCAAGTGCGTCTTTTAGCTGCGATTTCAGCGATTTGGTCTCGCCCTGGTAAACAAAACGCACCGTCGATTGCCTGTCGCTCATCGCTGTCAGCAGTTTCTGCTGTATCGCATGGACCGACTTCACGACCGCTTTGTTGGAAGTGGCATAGACATCACTGAGATTAGCTGGTTCTGGTACTGCTGCAACGGTTACCGCCAAAGTCCCTATGAACAGTAATTTAACGATCGTTCCTCGGCTTCGTTTCATCGGTACACCCGCCCTTCATCTTCCTCATCCGTATGCACCATCATTGTAACACATAACATCAGGGCTTAAGGGTTCTAGTTTTGTCGACCGGGCACGAATATTAAATACTACCAATAGAATGAGGACAAGAAGGAATCGCTTCGTCCCGCCAGCTTCGACATGCGGACCAGAACCTCAGCCGCTTCCGCGCGCGTCACTTCGCGATTAGGCAGGAACTTGCCATCCACCGCCGGAAGAAGTCCCAGCTTGAGCGCGATCAGGGCTGCGCCTTTGTTCGTCACGGCGTCGGCATCGGATATCCCCTGCACATCGGTTGGAAGAATAAAGGCTTTGGACAGCTTCTCGTAATTCAAAATCCGGGTCAGCGAGCTTGCCAGTTCATCCCTGGTCAGCTTACGGTCCAGCTGCAGCGGGCTGTCCGGGTCATACGGAATCCAGTTCTGCCCGATCAACACTTGAATGGCCTGGTAATACGGATGGTCCGGCTGCAGGCCCGCGTACGGATCCATGGTGGATCTTCCGTATAGCTGCTCGTAGGACGGGCTAACCGAAGCCGCTACCAGCTGATACCATTCGCCAAGGGTGATCTGACGATCCGGGTACACCTTGCCGTCCTTGTCCGGAACCAATACCCGATATTTCACCAGCTCCTTGAGAGCCGCTTCGGCCGAATGCCCTGACGCGTCAGTCACTGCCGGAATATCCTTGCGGTTCATTTCCGGCATGATATCGCGCCATTCTCCGCTCTTGGCATCAAGCGGTACCTGCATGCCGCCTAAAGCCTGCTGTTTATGTGTCGGATAATAAATCAGCTTGATGAAAGGCTTCGTGATTTCATTATTGGCAGACAGGTAACCGCCGTAATAGCCGTATTTCAGCTTCAGGTCAATCTCCTTCAAATACTGCGCTCTTGCCTGCTCCTCGGTAATAGCCGGCTTTACGTCCGTTGGCAGCTTGGAGAGGACGCCTTCCGAATTCACGCTAAAGCCCTGGATCTGCCCGTTGGCCTCAATCGTGAGGTTCAGGGAATCGCCCATGACGCGAATATCGCCAACATAGCGCTGGAATGAAAATTGATAGTTGAGGGTTTTCGTGTCCTTGCCCATTTTATCAACCGATGTCAGCTTCCATTCCTCGGAAGCGTTGGGTACCAGCTTGCTTACCGTCTCAAAAGCAAGCTCCTGCGCAGCCTGCTGCGAAATCGGGTTCTTCACTTCCGCAGTTTCGGTCCGGTCATAACGATAACGGTTGTACGAGTAGATCTGTCCGGTCTTGGCGTCCACCTCTGCGGATACCATCTCTCCTCCGCCCATGGCGGAGATACTATGTTCGCCCCATCTGATGTTCCACGTCTTAACCTCTTTGTTGTTCCATCTTGTACCCAGCGTCTTGGATTCTGTCTTCAAGCCGGACGGCAGCTTGATCTGCGACTCCACCCATCGGGCTGCCGCATCACCGCCGGCGAATGGACCCGCGATCGGCTTAAAGGTTTCTTCGGTTGCCGGAATCGTGCCGTCCTCAACGGAGACAAGCCCGCTCTCTTCCCCCGTGAAACTGATGAATTTGCCGGTATTGGCATCCATTGAATAACCTGACAGATCATTAGGTATGTAACCTAAAAAATATTCGCCTTTGGCATTGTTATATAAATTTTCCGGCACATACGCCAAGGATACTTGGAATTGATCTTCAAACAATTTGCGGATCGAGGCCTCGTTCAATTTCGGCGTGGATGAAGGAAACTCCTCACTGACTTGATTGCGGGAATATTGAATCGTATTGCCCTGTCCATCCAGCGTGATCGTAATGCTGTTCACATCCGATTCAATTCCGTTCACCGAGGTCTGGAAATAAAAATCAAACCGGGGCGGACTGAACAAAGCTGCTTGCATACCGAGATACGCTTCATTCTCCTTAAGCTCGCTTGCTTTCACGTCCGACACATGGGTGCTGATCCATTTCAGCGCCTTCTCCTTGGCTGCTTCCCGGGTTAACGCCGGTTTGTCGCTATCCAGCTTCAACAAAGAATTAGGGAGATAGATATGAATAAGTTCACCCGTAACCGCATTGACCTGGGCATTGAAGCCGGAGGTTGAGTTCCCTTTGGTCAGCACCAATTGCAGATCCCATGCAAGCGCGCTCGATCTCATGTCGTCATTCTCCAGGAACTGCACGTTCGACACCTTCACGTTCTTGAGTTCCGGGAAAGCCTTCTTCACGATTTCTTCCGCCTGTTTGGACGAAATTTTTGCGCCCTTCGGTATTTCGTTATCCGTAACGCTTTCGGAACCGGCTTGACCACTGCTGCCGACGGAAGTTACCGTTTCGGATACAGCGACTCCGCTGCCCGGAACGGAATTGTCCCCCCATACCGGCTGCGCCAAACAAAGCATGGCCGTAGCCGTAACCGCACAAACGGTCTTTTTTACCCTTACTTTCTTCTTCCCCGATGGATTCACTTACATTCGCTCCCTTCCATTACTTGAACCTAACCATGCATTACTTACACACGATGCTATCCTCAACAAGTGCCTGTACACGGCAGCAATGACATAACCAAGCTACCTAAATAATACCATAACTTGTCTATATATTCCTTATGTAGTAAGCTTCCAAAACATAACCTGCGTGGTTAAGGATGAACAAAGTGTAACTATTTCGCCGCTTCCACGAAAGCCGCTGCACGGCGCTGGATCTCGTCCGTATTGCCGGACGCAAGGGCATCCTTCGGAAGCAGCGCGCTCCCTAAACCCACCGCTGCCGCGCCTGCGTTAAAATAATCCGGAATATTGTCCAGCGTAACTCCGCCCGTGGCAAGCAGCGGAATGTGATTCAGCGGGCCCTGAAGCTCCCGGATAAATGACAAGCCAAGGCTTGCCATTGGAAACAGCTTCACGATCTCCGCCCCGGCGGCGTACGCCGCAACGATCTCCGTTGGCGTCATCGCCCCGGGCCATACGTCGATTCCCTGCTCCAGGGCAAATTCGATGACGGAAAGATCCGTGTTCGGCGAGATCAGGAATTGGGCTCCCGCAGAGACCGCTTCCTTGGCCATCTCCACATCAAGGACGGTACCCGCGCCGACATACACGTCACCGTCATAGCGGGCGCGCCAATCCTGAATCATATGTAAAGCGCCCTTCGTATTCATCGTCACTTCCATAAACCGGATTCCGCCCCGGCTCAATCCTTCCCCCACGAAGCCCGCTTGTTCTTTTGTAATGCCGCGCACGATGGCAACGATTTTCTGGCGTTTCAGTTCGGCTGTCAGTTTCATTGGCGTCCCCCCATCACTTTTTTTACACTTCCCGCGCCATCCTTAATCGGATTGGCCGCAGATGTTACACAATGATCACAGGCCATCCAATAAAAGGAACCTGAGAATCGATATCCAAACCGGTTCCCATCGAAGAGGTTTGACCCTCATTCCCCAGCGTAACCTGCTTATGACTTCAACCTGCTTCAAGTATATGCGGTCCGGAGCGTTCACGCAAAAAAAGCAGGCCGGGAGAAATGTCTTCCCGACCTGCTCTTCAACAACTGTAGGTTATCCGCGGAATTCGGACAGCTCCGCGCCAAGCTCACGCGTGGCTCCGTATACGCTTTGATAGAGTCCAAACAATTTGTCATAGGCCTGAACCGCTTGCGGGTTTGGAGAATACGAGCGTGCCTGCCGCAAAAACGCCTTCGCGCAATCCTGAAGGCTTGGGAACCAGCCGCAGCCGTAAGCTGCAAGCATGGCCGCGCCCATGGCCGGGCCCTGCTCGCTTTCCAGCTTCACGATTTCGGCGTTAAACACATCCGCCTGCATTTGCAGCCAGGTCTCGTTCTTGGCTCCGCCGCCAATGGAAATCACGCGGTCGATCTGCTTGCCCGATGACCGGAGGATATCGATGGATTCGCGGAGAGAGAACGTGATCCCTTCGAGTACCGAACGCGCGAAGTGAGGCAGCTTATGCCCGGCGTCCATGCCAATGAAGCTGCCGCGGATGGTGGCGTCCGGATGGGGCGTGCGTTCGCCGACAATATACGGCGTGAACAGCAGCCCGCCGCTGCCTACCGGGATATTCCCGATATCCCTTAACAGCGCGTCAAAGGAAACATCGGGAGCAAAGGTATCCTTGAACCAGGTCAGGCTGTATCCCGCTGCTAGGGTTACCCCCATGATATAATAAGCATCTTTCTCGCTATGGTTAAAGAAATGGACCTTCCCTTCAAAATCCACCTCACGACGCTCCTCATAGGACAGCACCACGCCCGATGTACCAATGCTGCACATCGTTTGCCCTTCTTCGAGAATGCCGGCCCCGATAGCTCCGCAGGCGTTGTCCGCTCCGCCGGCAAACACCTTCGTCTCCGGCAGCAGAGCGGCTTGCTCGGCGATCTCGGGGAGCAGCGTGCCGCATTCGTCGAAGGATTCGACCAACGGTGGGCATAAAGTGTGCGGCAGCTGGAAAGCATCCAAAATGTCGGTGCTCCAGGATTTACCGGC
Source organism: Paenibacillus sp. HGF5 (assembly GCF_000204455.1). Lineage (NCBI taxonomy): Bacteria > Bacillati > Bacillota > Bacilli > Caryophanales > Paenibacillaceae > Paenibacillus > Paenibacillus sp. HGF5. The sequence goes on from NZ_AEXS01000143.1 coordinate 60,515, forward strand.
CACGTCCAGCAGCAGCGTTCCGGCTGCATCGGAGTAGTCCAGCGCGTATTGTCCGGTCAAGCGGAAACGCACGTAATCCTTAGGCAGCAGGAACAGGGCAGCCCGTTCCAGCAGCTCCGGCTCAAACTCCTGAACCCAGAGAATCTTCGGCAAAGTGAAGCCTTCCAGCGCGCGATTGCGTGCAATGCCAAGCAGGTTCTCCTGCAAGGTCTCCTCGATGCGGCGGCATTGCGCCGTTGTCCGGGTATCGTTCCACAAGATCGCCGGCCGCAGCACGGCGCCCTCTCCGTCTACCAGGACCAAACCATGCATTTGGCCGGAGAAGCTCAAGCCCTCAACCTCGGATGGATTTATGTTGTTTCCTTTCATTAATTGTCGTAACGACAATACCGTTTTGTCCACCCAGTCCTCCGGCCGCTGTTCGCTGTAACCGGGCTTCGGCTGGCTCAGCGGGTATGACTCCGAATGCTCGGCAACCACCGTGCCGCTGCGGTCCACCAGCACGGTCTTCACGGCACTGGTCCCCAAATCAACTCCGATAACGTAACTCATCTATATCCTCCTTCTTCTCCTCATGAACCGAACATGAAAACATCGTTGGCATTTCTCCCTGGGCACATCGTCTGGTCCCGGGGCATGCCTCCAATGACTGCCGACCGTCGCTCGCCATCGTTTCCGGTTTGAAATAAGTACACCGGCATCCCTGGAGGGAGCCGGTGAAGGTTTTGGATTTCATGGAACAAGCTTAAACAGCCGTACCGTTATGAATTAATTCGCAAGAATGTACTGATTCAGGATCGCCTTCAGCATTTCTTGGCGTCCGGATTCGTTTTTGCGAGGGGACTCGTTGTTCAGCGCGTATTCCGCAAGGGAAGCCAGCGTAGCCTTACCGTTTACGACGTCTGCGCCGATGCCTTCATTAAAGCTGCTGTAGCGCTTCGCGATGAAGTCCTCGAATACGCGGTCTTCGATCAGCTTCGCTGCCACTTTCAAGCCTTTTGCGTAAGTATCCATACCGGCGATGTGCGCATGGAACAGATCTTCCGGCTCGAAGGATGGACGGCGAACCTTCGCGTCGAAGTTCACGCCGCCGCGGCCGAGGCCGCCGTTCATCAGCACTTCGTACAGCGTCAATGTAGCGTCATAGATGTTAACCGGGAATTCGTCCGTATCCCATCCGATGAGCATATCGCCTTGGTTCGCGTCGAGGGAACCGAGCATGCCGTTGATGCGTGCTACGCGAAGCTCATGTTCGAAGGTATGACCGGCCAGCGTGGCGTGGTTTGCTTCGAGATTCAATTTAAAGTGCTTGTCGAGACCGTATTTCTGCAGGAATGCAATCGTAGTAGCCGCATCGAAGTCATATTGGTGCTTGGTCGGCTCCTTCGGTTTAGGCTCGATCAGGAACTGAGCGTCAAAGCCGATTTCCTTCGCGTAATCCACCGCCATATGGAACAGGCGTGCCAGGTTATCCAGTTCTAGGCCCATATCCGTGTTCAGCAGGGTCTCGTAGCCTTCACGGCCTCCCCAGAACACGTAGTTCTCGGCGCCGAGGCGTTTGCCGACTTCGAGGCCCTTCTTGATTTGCGCAGCCGCATGAGCGTATACATCGGCGTTGCACGTAGTGCCCGCACCGTGCATGAAACGAGGATTCGTGAACATGTTGGCCGTGTTCCACAGCAGTTTTTTGCCGGTGGACTTCATATGGTCTTCAATCGAGTCCACAATCGTATCGATGTTGCTGTAGAACTCGCGCAGGCTGCTGCCTTCCGGTGCAATGTCCACGTCGTGGAAGCAGAAATACGGAAGGTTCATCTTCTCCATGAATTCAAAGCCTGCCTCAACGCGTGCTTTGGCAAGGTCCATGCCGGAGTAGTTGCCCCAAGGACGAACTGCCGTGTCGGCACCGAACGGATCGGAGCCGCCTGCAGTCAATGTATGCCAGTAAGCCATCGCGAAACGGAGATGCTCTTCCATCGTTTTGCCGGCTACGACTTCTGTCGGATTATAAAATTTAAAAGCATAAGGGTTGGTCGATTTGCTGCCTTCGTACTCGACTTTGCTAATGTTGTTAAAATAGGCCATGAATAAATCCTCCTATACCTTGTTAAGGTGTGGTTAACGCTTACAAGGTTATCCTATCACAGCTCCACCACTTTGTCTATTGGTTAAACAAAGTTATTCCTTTACAAGTTTTTCAAAACCGATTCCGCCTGCCGTGGGATGGTTTCGCTCCTGCGGCAAAGGACATGTTCCCCGTCTAATCCAGGGTACACCATCCCTCCACATTCGGATGAAGACATCGCCCACCGGATCCGGCTCATTAATGATTCCGTGACTTATGCTGCGTTACGGGCTGTTGCATTTTCCGGGCTTTGCCCCTAGACTATGAGCATATCAAGTCTCACAAGCCTAACTGGATTAGGAAAGCAAGACTAAAAGGATGAACACACATGACGAATATTACCGGTGACCAGGCTCTGGTCAAGAAAATAAACACTTCCATCATTCTCGATACGATACGTCAACACGCGCCGGTCTCCCGGGCGAAGGTGTCCAAGCTGACAGGCCTCAACAAGGCAACCGTCTCCAATCTTGTGCAGGAGCTGTGCAGCAACCACCTGGTCCAGGAAATCGGGCCCGGCGAATCCAGCGGCGGCAGGAAGCCGCAGCTGCTGCTGTTTAACGGACAAGCCGGGTATGCCATCGGCGTCGAGCTGCGCGTGAAGCAGATAACCGCCGTGCTTACCGATCTGGAAGGACGGATCCTTGCCGAAGAAGACACCGCGCTTGAAGGGCACGACGTTGAATCGGTGACGAGGCTGATGGTGGGCATGATCCACAGCCTGATGCGTCAAGCCCCTCCCTCCCCGTACGGCATCATCGGGATCGGCGTGGGCGTCCCGGGGATGGTCGACGGCGACGGCACCGTCCTCTTCGCCCCCAACCTGGGGTGGGACATGGTCCCGCTGCAGGAGCAGCTCGAGCTTGAGCTCGGACTCCCCGTCACCATCGACAATGAAGCGAACGCGGGTGCCCAGGGCGAGCTGCGCTTCGGAGCCGGCCGGGACGCCCGCCATCTCCTCTATATCAGTGCCGGCAGCGGTATCGGCTCCGGCATTATCATCAATGGCGAGCTCTATAAGGGAGCCCGCGGATATGCCGGCGAAAGCGGCCATATGTCCATCGAAGCCGAGGGTCGGGAATGCAGCTGCGGCAACCGCGGCTGCTGGGAGCTGTACGCCTCGGAGAAATCCTACGACGGCAAAGATGCCGTTCTTCCGTCCAGGCGGACGTCCGAGCTTGTCCATCATGCCGAGCTCGGCCATGAGGAGACCATCCGGCATTTCGAGGAGCTCGGACGCTATCTCGGCATTGGCATAACCAATCTTGTCAACGGATTCAATCCGCAATCGGTCATCATCGGCGGGCCGCTGTCCGACGCCCGGGCTTGGATCGAAGAAACGCTCCAGCAGGTCGTTGCCCAGCGCACGCTTCCATACCACCGTGAGCGGATGGAGATCCGGTTTGCGGAGCTGGGCAGCCGCTCTACCATGATCGGTGCGGCCTACTCTGCCATTTCGCAATTTCTCAGCCCGGTACGGGTCTCCATGCCGATTCATTAAAATTGACGATATTTTGTCGTAATTAGCGCCCAGCATATTAAGGAAAATCCAGCGATTTTCCGCTATAATTAATCTCGTCCTGTAATTTAAATCACGATTCTCCTCACGGAGAAACGTGTGATCGTTATACAAAAGGGAGAGGAAACGCTCAAATGACCTATGTAAGCACTGCGGAAATATCGGCACAAATGTTTGTGACCGTATTGCTGTTTCTCCTAGTTATCGCACCTTTGTTCAGTCTCGCCATTATGCGTTTTTTTCAAGGCAAGAAAAAAGCCGGCTTCATTCTCCTCGGCTCCGGCGTGGCGGCATACGTCGTATTCCAGATCATCATGAGCCTGTTTTTCAGCAAGTGAACATGATTTGTACGAACGTATGGCAGCATGAGCATGGCTCGGCAACAAAAAAAGCTCCTTCCCGAACCTCGGGAAGGAGCTTTTTATCATAGGCAAGCGATTGGCTTGCCATCATGCTGATGAGATTAAGCTTCAGGATTCAACGCTTTGTTGAACTGGATCTTGTTCATGCCAAGAATACGGTGCTCACCGATGATGGTGAGAGGTACCGCGCGAACGCCCATATCCCATACCTGCTGCGCGAATTCGTCGTTCTGCTCGATGTTGCGCTCTTCAAACTCGATGCCTTGATCGGACAAGAAGCCTTTTACTTGTTTGCAGTGCGGGCAGTTGTTCGAAGTGTATACAATCACGTTTTCCATGTCGGTCAGTCTCCTCTACTCATGATTTGGGCTGCTTACAGCCGGTTCGATCTCTATCTATCAGTTTACAACACGACAGCGCTGTGTTCCAAGCTCTCGATGTATTTCTCCGCATCCATAGCCGCCATACAGCCGCTTCCTGCTGCCGTGATCGCTTGTCTGTAACGGGTATCCTGCACGTCGCCGCAAGCAAATACGCCTTGGATATTCGTTTCGGATGTTCCCGGAGTCGTTACGATATATCCGTTCGGGTCGGTCGTAATGCTTCCGCCAAGGAAACCGGTGTTCGGATGGTGGCCGATCGCCACGAACACGCCGCTGACCGTAATCGTCTCTTCTTCGCCAGTCTCATTGTTGAGCACTTTGATGCCCTTAACGCCTGTCTCGTCCGCAATGACTTCCTGCGGCGTGCGGTTCAACGCCCATTCGATTTTCTCGTTGGCACGGGCGCGATCCTGCATGATTTTCGATGCACGAAGCTCCTCCCGACGGTGAACCAGCGTTACTTTGGATGCAAAGCGGGTCAGGAAGTTAGCTTCTTCCAGCGCGGAATCGCCGCCGCCGACAACAACGATCTCTTTCCCGCGGAAGAAGAATCCGTCGCAGGTTGCGCAAGTGCTCACGCCGCGTCCCACATTGTCCTGCTCTCCCGGAATGCCGAGATATTTGGCCGTTGCGCCCGTAGATATAATCAGCGTCTCGGCAACCACCTCGCCCATTCCGTCAACGTCCAGCTTGAACGGACGCTCTCCGAATTCCACGCTGTTCACCCAGCCTGTACGAAATTCCGCGCCAAAACGTTCCGCCTGCTGACGCATATTGTCCATCAGCTCAGGACCCATGATGCCTTCGGGAAACCCCGGGAAATTTTCAACTTCGGTCGTGGTTGTCAGCTGTCCGCCAGGTTGCGGACCTTCAATGACGAGCGGGCTCAAATTCGCGCGAGCCAGATAAATGGCAGCCGTAAGCCCGGCAGGGCCTGTGCCTATAATAACGGATTTGTACATATCGTTTCCCTCCTATATATGGAACACTTAATTATAATCATTATAAATTAATATTAATTATGGTTATATCGGAGCCGTCTGTCAATATGTCACATCACACCCCAACTGCAAATATTGTTAATCCATTCTTCATAAACCGCTGGGGAATTTACTATTTCGAAAAAATGAATCTCGTGCTCGAAAGAACACCTCGTTGTAAAACGTTTACTTCGAGGTCAGGAGTGCGCTGAGATTAGGTTAGAAGAATTTTGGGTTACGAAAAGACATCAACCACACGATTAACGGTGCGAAGATGAATGTTTGATGAAGTTCCGAAGCGAAACGCGATACCTGCACAAATCCCCCTGTACTCGCCATGCGAGCTCAGAGGGATTCATAGCTAGGTCATGATTTTCCAAATGCTCTGATTATTCAATGTAATCACCCTAAAACTGATTTTGAGGACTTGGATTGAACCGGTTATCCGACAGATTAACATACGAAAGTCCCGTCAGTTTCTCTATGAATTCCGGCTCGCTCTGGAGTTGATTTCGGCTTAGGTCAAGGAAACTCAGATTCTGCAGCTGCCCCATCTCCATGGGAAGTTCCATAATCCCCGTGTAATTCATACTAAGCAGCTCCAGCAACCTCAATCGTCCGATCTCCGGAGGGACCCGCGTCAACGATACTTCCTCTCTCCGGATCACATGATCTGTAGGTCCATGATAACTCCCGCACGCGATATTCAAGCGTTTTAACTTGGTCAAATCACCAATCTCCGCCGGAATCTCCACGAGATCCTCCGTATATACCGTCAAATCCTCTAATTCCGTAAGACCAAACAGGGCCGCAGGCAGTCTGGTGACGTAACTTTCATGGATCATAAGTTCCTTCAGCTCCTTCAGCTCTCCGATGCTTTCAGGAATCTCCTGGATGCCAAAACCGAAAATTTCAAGCTTGCGCGGTTTATGGAACAATACATCCTGCCAGAACACTTCAAACTTCTTATGTTCCGGACGGCTTAGAAACAGGCCCGGAACCATGGCCGATATGCTCTCGGCTTCTTCTTTGCCGATCTGAAGCCCGCCCATTCGTTCATGAGCTACATTATGTAAGAGGTCCTGTCCATCCTGATCCCAAAAGTTCAAATCCTCCGGCAGATGGGGATGCTGCCATGCAAACAGATCATCCGCCGCCTGCTTCAACACAACAGCGGCTTCCTCGCAGCACCCATAGATGTAGTAAGTGCCTGCTCCGTATTCAATCCCGTTGCCACTCACGGTTTCCTCATCCGATCGCTTCATGATATCGTGCTCGCTAATCTTGCGTTCTTCGATCAGATAAGGCTCAAGCAGCGAAAACACACGCTCGGCTTCCTCCATGAGCTGGAACTCTCCGCGCCTTGCTAACACGAATACCGCCGACCGCTCCATCGCATAATCAATCAGCCAGGTATAAGCAGCTCCCCTTGGAGAGTCGTAAAAGAATGCCATATTGCTGACCACCTCTCATCTTCCACGAAATCAAGCAGCCTGTTTATTTCGCTGCCCATAGAGAAATCCCCTTCTTCTCCAGCAAGGAAAAGAAGGGGACGCTTTGTCATTGCAGACGATGCTCAGTCCATTAACGGCTGCTGCGCAGGAGGCGCAGCCCGTTCAGGATGACCAGAATCGTGCTTCCTTCGTGGCCGATGACCCCGAGCGGCAGCGCTACGCCTTCGATGAAATTGGCTGCAATCAGTGTCAAGATGACGGTAATGGCAAAGATCATGTTTTGCTTCACGATGCGTTGAACCTTGCGTGCCATTTTAACGGTACCGGCGATTTCATCGATGTTGTCGTTCATTAGCACCGCATCCGCCACCTCCAGCGCGGTTCCGCTTCCCGAAACGCCCATGCCGATGCCGACGGTTGCCGTGGCCAGCGCCGGCGCATCGTTCACGCCGTCCCCTACCATGACCACATGGCCATAACGGGCACGCAGGTCCTTAATATGGGTAACCTTATCCTCCGGCAGCAGGTCGGAGAACACCATGTCGACGCCGCTTTGCTTGGCGATGACTTCTGCCGTCGCCTTGCGGTCCCCCGTCAGCATCGCTACCTTGATGCCCAGCTGCTGGAGCCGCTTAACGGCCATGGCCGCCTGAGGACGGACCGCGTCCTGCAGCGCGATCATGCCCACGATGCTGTCCCCTTTCAGGATAACGGATACCGTTTTGCCTTCGGATTCCAGCGTGTCCCGAATGGACAGCCAGTGCTGGCGATTCTCTTGAACCGCGCCCAAGCTTTCATCTTGATCGGAAATCGCACCCGAACGCGGATCTTCGGTCCCTTCCTCCAGTATGTCGCTTTTGCCTATTTTCCAGGTGACTCCCGCAACTTCCGCCTGCATGCCCCAGCCAGTGATGGACTGACCGTTCTCTACCTGCTGCAGCGGTGCTCCCTCTTTCTCAGCTGATTGGACAATAGCTAAAGCTAGCGGGTGCTTCGACATCCGTTCGATGGAAGCGCTGATGCCGAGCAGTTCGTGCCGATCCCACCCCTCGCCTGCGATAAAATCCGTAACCACGGGTGTGCCGAGCGTCAAGGTACCGGTCTTATCAAATGCGACAACCGCCGTACGCGCCATATTCTCGATATGGGCGCCGCCCTTGAACAAGACGCCCTTTCGGGCACGATTGGAAATCGCCGACAGCATCGCAGGCATGATGGAAGATACCAGCGCGCAAGGGGATGCCACCACGAGAAACACCATCGCTTTGTAGAAGGTAGTATCCCAATCCCATCCCAGAACGGGAGTGGCCAGAACAATCAACGCCACGGTCGCAATGACAACGACGCGGGCATATATCGATTCGAACCGCTTGATGAACCGCTGCGATTCCGGCACCTCGTTCTCCGCTTCTTCCACCAGCCGGACGATCTTGGCGAACAACGTAGATTCCGCCGATTGGGTAACCTCAATGTACAGGACGCCTTCCCCGTTTAAGGTGCCAGTGAACACTTCATCGCCTACGGACTTATCGACCGGCACGGATTCGCCGGTAATGGAGGCCTGGTTCACGGAGGAGCTGCCGCGATAGATTTTGCCGTCTGCCGGAATCAGCTCGCCCGGCTTCACCAGAATGAGATCGCCGATCTCCAGCTTGTTAATGGATACCGACACCATTTCCCCCTTCTCGATGCGAAGGGCCGTCTCCGGCTGCAGCTCCATTAAGGACGAGATGTCCTTGCGGCTTCTTTCCATCGTATAACTCTCAAGCGCTCCGCTGAGGGCAAAGATGAAGATCAGCATCGCGCCTTCGTTCCAGTATCCGATCGCTGCAGCCCCCATAGCGGCAGCGATCATCAGCAGGTTCACATCCAGATCGCGTTCCTTCAGAAGAGTCTCGACGCCTTCTTTGGCTTTCACCCATCCGCCGACGGCGTAGGATATCACGTACAGCACAACGGAGAGCGGCTCAGACCATTGGCTGGTCAACCAGGCCACCAGCATCAGCAAACCGCTGCCCAGCGCAGCCACTACCTCCGCATTGCTCAGCAGGCTGCGGATATCCCATTTCCCCGGCTGCCTCGGCTCACGCGGATCGGCTCCATTTTCTATTGTCGATATGCGTCCAGTTGTCGTTTGACTTTGTATCCATTGCATAACCAATCACCTTCCTAATTGAGAATGAAATCCATTATTACTACCCTTAAAATGACACATGCTGCCCCGGCTAGGCCGGAGCAGCATGCTAAATGAGAATGAGAATCATTTTTGAACTTATACAATTTATTTTCCTTCGTACAACTTTATATGTATCATACTCACTTTGCTTTCATTTGTAAACCATATTTTTCACGTCATTTTAAATTCTGAAGAGCACTATCGGTGTTGTTGTCCACACATATGAGGCATATGTGCTATCAAACGTAAAAAAAGTCCTAGCGATTTCTTCGCAAGGACCTCTCTTATGAACCAAACCGTATAAAGCGCTCTCATTCACTCAATCGAGAATCATGGAACATCTGCGCCGCATTTCCAATCTCGCGCCGGTTATCCGTATGGCCGCAAGTTCCGAAGGATGACAGCAGACCTCGTGTATGCCCTGCCGGTACACCATCCGCAAATCAGCAGTGCCCACGCCATTGATCCGGAGCGTCAACTGGGGTTTCGTTCGTCTGATTCGACTGATCATCTCCGAGAACGCCGAGACCTTCTGACCTGCTTCATCCGATGATGCGGAATTCCCTATTCCTTCGCAATCGAATACCAGCACATCGGCCAAACGGGCAATCTCCGCCGCAGCCGACGGGCTCATTCCTTCGCCAAGCAGCGCCCCGTACCGTATTCGGACAAAACGCTTCTGATCCATCAGCGTCTGCTCCGCCACTTCTTCGATAAAATTATGGATCGATATAAACTCATCCGCATGTGCCGGACGTACAGCCAACAGCTCTAAATGGCAGTCTATGCCTTCCGCCCCGCACTGCTCCATCGCCCGGAACAAGGACTCGAGCTGAGCATCCTGCGCCTCGCGTAAATCCATCGTATTGGTAAGCCGGGCATCTTGCAGCAAACTGATCGCGCATCGGGCTCCGGCTGCCGCTTGAAACACCGACACCCAATACGTCACCCATAACATAATGAGTCTCCGTCTTAACAAAGCGCTCTTCTCCGCGCTCCGTGAATTCAGCCATGCCGAATATACCTCCTGCAGCAGGCCATGCTGCAAAGCATCCTCACCGCGTATCAGTCCGATTCCCTGAGCACCCTGCTCGAGATCACGTATGATGGATTCAGGATCCGCGGATCGGCTCATGACTTTCAGTCTTCGGTTCCTGTCACTCCACCCCAGCAGTCGGGTCAAGGAAGGTCTGTCCGTGCCGTTATGACGAATCCCCGAAACCCTGAGGGCTTCCTCAATGTCGTCAGGCGATGCCAGTAACAGCAATACCTCCTCATGGGTGACTCCTCCTGCCATAGCAAAATGCTTCAGCAGATCCGTCTCGGGAGAAAAATCGTTTGCCGTGATGTCCTCTGCTTCGATAAACTTCTTATCTTCCCATAAACGCTCTCCCAATTCACTGCCTGCTCCCCAATGCCTTTCCGTCATGGTTATCCTTCTACTCCCTTTCACCTTGAATTGGATAAACGCTTCTTTACAGGTTATTATGAAACAATTGGAAATATACAGCGCACGGGATAAACGCCGATCGAAAAAATATCCGCCCCCGACCATTTCCCGACCATTTATAATGGAGGAACGGGCCGAAGCGAGAGAACAAAGAGGAGGCATGGACATGCGAACCGATTATGACCATTGGGAACCCTTCAGCGTATCGGAGGCTGCCGGGATTTTTGCGAAAATCCCTGTTCATTGGTATATCGCAGGAGGATGGGCGTTAGATTTGCATTTGGGAGAGCAGACCAGAGAACACAGCGATACCGATATCCTGATCCATCGCGAAGAGCAGGCCGATGTTTACGCCGCCTTAGCCAAAGCTTGGACGCTGTACAAAGCCGATCAAGGAAACTTGTCGTTATGGGAAGAAGGCGAGTATCTGCATTCCGTCGGGGACGTATGGGTCAGCAGGAATGACAAAGCTCCATTTGCATTCCAGCTCATGTTGACGGAAACCGAACAGGATTGCTGGGTCTATCACCGGCAACCGTCGATCCGAAGACCGCTTTGCGATATCTTGTTGAAGACAGACCAAGGAATCCCCTACCTGAAGCCGGAAATACAACTCCTGTGTAAAGGAGGCAGCAGGAACATCCGCGATAAAGACGAGCGGGATTTCAGGACGGTCCTCCCCACCCTGGACCATGAGGCTGTTGAGTGGCTGGCCCAATCGCTCCGCACGCAATTTCCGGAAGGTCATCCCTGGATCGACTACATCGATCAACGGGGTAACTGCCGTGTGGCATCACAAAAATAGGGCGCCTTCCCCCAATAGGGAAAGCGCCCTTTGTCTTACCTATCGATATAGCAGGATTGTCTTACTTCTGGCTGGCCGCAATCGCTTGTTCCAGATCGTACAATATATCGTCGATGGACTCGGTCCCGATCGACAGACGCAGCAGTTCCGGATTGACGCCTGCCGTGAGCTGCTCGTCTTCGGACAGCTGCTGATGCGTCGTGCTGGCCGGATGGATGATAAGCGACTTGGAATCGCCAACATTGGCAAGGTGTGAGAACAGCTTCACATTCTCGATCACCTTCTGCCCTGCTGCTGCCCCGCCTTTAATGCCGAAGGTCAGAATGGCGCCTTGGCCCTTCGGCAGGTACTTTTGCGCCAGCTCATACGAAGGGTGGCTCGGCAGCCCTGCATAGCTGACCCATTCCACGGCTTCGTGATTCTCCAGATACTTGGCAACCTTCAGCGCATTCTCGCTATGGCGCTCCACCCGGAGATGCAGCGTTTCCAGCCCTTGAAGAAGCAGCCAGGAATTGAACGGGGACAGCGACGCGCCGATATCCCGCAGCAGCTGCACACGCGCTTTGATAATGTAGGCGATCGGGCCTACGGCCTCTGTATACACGACGCCATGATAGCTTGGATCCGGCTGCGTCAATCCCGGGAACTTGTCATTAGCCGTCCAATCGAATTTACCGCTATCCACAATGACCCCGCCGATGGAAGTGCCGTGGCCGCCGATGAATTTGGTCGCGGAATGAACGACGATATCCGCTCCATATTCAATCGGGCGCAGCAGATACGGGCTAGGGAACGTATTGTCGACGATCAGCGGAATGCCGTTCTCATGCGCTATGGCAGCAACGGCTTCCACGTCCAGCACATTCCCCTGCGGGTTGCCGATCGTTTCGGCGAACAGCGCCTTCGTCTTGCCGTTGATCGCTTGGCGGAAATTCTCCGGATCCGTGGAATCCACGAAATGGACCTTGATGCCCAGCTTCGCCAGCGTATTGGAAAATAAATTATAAGTGCCGCCATACAAGCTCGAGGAGGAAACGATTTCATCACCTGCACCCGCAATGTTCAGAATGGAGAAGGTGATGGCTGCCTGCCCGGAAGATGTCGCCAGCGCTCCGGCCCCGCCTTCAAGCGCTGCAATCCGTTTCTCGAATACATCCGTGGTCGGGTTCATGATGCGCGTATAGATGTTGCCGAATTCTTTAAGCGCAAACAGATTAGCTGCGTGCTCGCTGTCTTTAAACCCGTAGGAAGTGGTCTGGTAAAGAGGGACCGCGCGGGATAATGTGGTCGGGTCAAGCTCCTGACCGGCGTGAACCGCTAGCGTTTCAATGGAAAATTGGCGTTCTTCTGACATGGGTATTTCCTCCCTTTTCTTCATATGGAAAGTATGATCATTTCATAATTTCTCCCATTCTCTCATACTTTCCTTCGTTTGAAAAGAGTGATACCCAACTAATTTCATCGGAATATAATATTTTATTCTGCATGAGATTTGAAAACCCCTTCATTCCTTCTCCTCTCGATAAACTTTACCCCACCCATAACCGGCTTCGGGGGACGTATCCTCGGGCATGCCCGGCAAGATCAGGCCGCCGTCAATACGAAGGTTAACGCCGGTAATGTAGGAAGCCGCATCCGAGCACAGCCAAGCGATGGCTTCCCCGATGTCCGAGGGCGTCCCCAATCGCCCCAGCGGGATTTTGCTGCCAAGCGGCTCTTCCTCCGCCGATTGCTCCGGCTTGTGCACCGTCGCACCCGGAGCGACGCAGTTCACCCGGATGCCATGCGGCGCCCATTCCAGCGCCAGCGATTGCGCCGCGCGGATCAGCGCCGCCTTCATGCCGCCGTAGATGCTGTCCTTCGGGTAGGCCCTCTCTCCCCGAGAGGACGTAATGAAAATGACGTTTCCCGGAATTCCTTGGGCGATCATCTCCCGAACCGCATATTTGCTGAGCAGCATCGGCGCCCGGAAATCTAGATGCATCGTCATGTCCAGCGCATCCTCTTCTAGCTCCGTCAACTCGTCGTATAGACCGATACCGGCATTGTTCACCAGCAAATCGATCCGGCCGAATTCTTCCAGCGTCTTTCGTATCGTATTCTCCGCTTCGCTGCGAACGGTCAAATCGCTCTGAATAATAAGCGGCTCCTTGCCGTAGGTATGGCCGATGTCCTCCGCTACATCCACGATTCCTTCTTTGCTCGAATTGTAGGTCATCGCCAGCCGGTAGCCTTTTTCAGCCAGCACCTTGGCAATGCCTCGTCCGATTCCCGCGCCAGCGCCCGTTACCAGCGCCACCTTCTCCGTTCCCTGTTTACTTACGGTTCCCATGATTTCTCGCTCCCTTCCGAATTCATCCTTTCATGCCACAGTCGCTTGCCGCCGTTCAACGATGACGCGCACCGTGCCTACCCTTCCTTACCCTGTTCTGAAACGGATGATTGGCTTTCGATAGATAAAGTCGGCATAACGGGCGTTCATATGGTAAATATTTGAATCCATTCCGAGATTTATACGTAGTGTATATTAATATGGCTTTCCATATACGATAAACCAAAGGAGCGTGTACGTATGAGTTCTGAGATGTGGATGATTGCGAGCGTTCTGGTCGCCGCATTCCTGATCATGATTCCCGTACAGTACCGGTATATTGCAGCGTTAAAGGAAGATCCCCGAAGGCAGGGGGTCGATCAGGAAACGTATTACAACAACATATCGTTTCAAGAAGAACAGCTCCACTACAATACGCAAGTCTTGTTTTTGCCTTCCACCATGGTTGCTTCGTGGATTTATAATTGGAGGCATAAGAGTGGAAAAACGACCAGGTAGACGGCTTTAAACGGATGAAAACGCAAAAATCATCGCCCGAATGAAGGCGATGATTTTTCATGATCCAAGCTATACTCAGCCGCGTCTGGCTAATGCGTTCATATGTAGGAAAAAGGTGTCCTCTAAGGTAGGCGCCTTCTCCATGAACTCGGGACCCGGCTGCTTTTTCCCCATCAGCCTGACTCTCATCCGATGCTCCGTCATTTGAAAGTGAATCAGCAGCTCCTGCGGTATCCGCTCAAAGTCTTCCAAATCGATCTCGCCTTCCCAGACGCTGGAGGCCACATTCAGCTTCCATTGGGTCGGTGAACCGATATACCGGAGGCGGCCGCGGTGTATCCAGATGACGGTATCCGCCGCCTCTTCCCATTCGTTCAGCTCGTGGGCTGCAACGATCACCATACGGCCCCTGGCATATTTGGTCAGATATGTGATGAGAAATTTGCGCTCCTCCGCGTCCATGCCGTTCAAAGGCTCATCCAAGAACAGAAAGGACGGTGAGGCCAACAGCGCTTGTACGACGGCAATGCGCCGCTGCACCCCTTGCGACAAATTCTTGACCTTGCTCTTGCGGAAAGGCTCCAGCCGAAAGTCCGCCATCAGCCTGTCAATAGCTTCCGGATTAAACACGCCCTTCAATTCGGCCATATAGGTCAGCAGCTTGCCGACCTTCATATCCCCATACAGCTCGATATCCGCCGGAACATACCCGATTTGACTGCGGATCAGCGGCAAATGATCCCCTGCCCTGCGCCCGCTGTACAGTATATCGCCTGCATCGGGCGCCTGCAGCGTGGTCAGCAGCTCGATCAGGGTTGTTTTTCCGGCGCCGTTCGCCCCCACGATAAGGTTCAGGCCGGATTGAATCTCCGCTTTCTCGATTTCAAGCCGGTACGTGCCTGCCTGCCGTTCCAGTCCTTCCAGCCTAATCATTCGCCAATCTCCAGGCTCCGTTCAGCTTCAAGCTTCGTCCGTAGGAAGAAATCAGCAGAATCAAGCCGATCACAAGCAGGGACATGTCTGTCAGCATTTTGCCGCTCATGGAAACGCCGTGGTCCACGATCTGGCCCTGTATCACGATCCACATGCCGTACACCAACACCGCCGAGATCAGCGAATAGACCATGCCTTTGCGAAACAGCATATACATCGCGGCCCCTCCCGTCACCAGCAGAATGCCCATCCACTCCAGAATAAAGGGCCCGAATAAAAAGCGGGAGGATTCTGCTTGGATGGATCGAAGCCCGAGCGCAAGGGTACTGAGCAAGGCCATTCCGACGACGATGCCCGTCACGAGAAGCAGGCGGGTATACAAGACCAGTGCCGGCGGGTAAGGGGTCAGCGTCTCCACGGCCCGCATCCCTTTATCCCAGGTTCGACTGCTGAACAGCATCGATACGATCAGCAGCAGAGGGGTAATCAATGGAAAAATGCCGCCGGGCAAGCCGGCAAATTGATCAAGCGGATATTCCGGATCGATCAGCATGACCAGCATGCAGAATACCGCGCCTGCCGTGAGCAGAATGGATCTTTGATTCAATCGAATCTGGCTCCGAAGGATCTGTTTCAATGAGGGCGGGTCGACCTGCGGATTAAAATCCAGCTTGGGAGACTCGGGGTCAATCCGGAGCTGATTGAACTCCCCCTGAAGGGACGCGATGAGCTGGGCCGTCTCATCCGGTGTCGGCGACGGAAGAGCCGCTCGTCTGAGCGGGCCGCGAAGCTCGTCTTCAAGTCTTCTCAATTCATTATCGAATGGATGATCCATGGAGATACACCTCACTTTCTTTTACTTTGCTCTGCGAATCAGATTCTTCCGACTTGGAGCGGTTCCGTACCTGTTCCTGAGGACTCTTCTCCCGCGTCCTTCGGGACGAATGGACGGGAACCAAATCGGAATGCTCCATGGACAATGTTTTCTTCAGCTTTCTCAAGCCGTTATATAAATGCGTTTTGACCGTACTCAAGGGGAGGTCGACCAGGTCGGCGATTTCCTGCAGCTTCAGGTCATGAAAGAACCGAAGCGATATGACTTCCTGTTGTATATCGGGCAAGGTCTCGAGCGACGCCGCAATTTCGAGGGAAGTTTCCTGCCTTTCCACAAGCTCCTCCGCGCCCGGTTCAGGGTCGTATGCATCCGGCATCTCCTCACCCGCAAGACCTTCGGACCTGTAGGATGCGCTTTTCCAATAATCCTTGCACATATTCAGAGCGACGCGGTACAGCCAGGAGCGAACATGCTCGAGCGTCCCGTGCTGCTTCAGATGCCGTATGAGCCGGATAAAGGTTTCCTGAACGATATCCTGGGCCTTTTGCCTGTCGGCCAGCCTCTGGGTCGTATAACTGAGCAGCGGGCCATGGTACCTCGTCACCAGCATTTCAAACGCTTCCTGGTCGCCGGCAGCCATGCGTTCGGACAGCTGCTGATCGGAAATCATGCCTATCCCCCCCTTTCTACATGCATTCTCATCTTCCGTTATAACTATTTCTCAATTATAACCGACCGCGTGCAGGTGCATAGTCGTCATTATTTGACATTCATCACGGCATCCCACTCCTGCTGCCACTCTTTGTACGTGATCGGGTTCTCCGGTCGTAAGGCCGGGTTGCGTTCGGTGTCGGGAAGCATCAGCCCCTGCCCATAAAACTGCACCAGCAGCTCTTTGACCTGATTCCCTCTGCCTTCCTCCAGCGCCTTTCTAACCTGTCTGGCCATACTTATGCCTATTTGGTTTTGGGGATCCTCCCCGCTTCCGTTTTTGAACAGCAGCTGCTGTACCGACCGGAGATTTCCGTAAGCCGATCTTAATTGTTTATCGCTAAGCCCTTTCTCCTCCACGTAATACACATACCAGAAAAGACTGCTGATCTTCCCGCGCACGTCTCGTTCCGGATGCTCAAAATTATAATGGAACGCACCCTGGTTGCCGAACAGAATCGAGTTCATCCATTCGCCGGGCAAGTTCGCGAAGTTATAGGTGTAGTGGTTCGAGGACAGAATCAGGCGATGATTCACCTGAGGGTAATCAAAACCTTGGCCCAAATACAAGATCTTCTCGACCCTGCTGTTGAACTCGGGTATCCACTCGGAAAAATAGTCATATTTCTTTTTCATATCCCTCAGCAGCGACACGGATGCCTTCTCCAGATAAGGCGTTGTCACGATGGTAACCGGGAGATCGTTCCGGTGGATTTCCTTCCAAAATTGTCCCCCGTACAGAGAGATATTCTGCTCGATCTCCCTGTCCTCAAACCGCTGGTAGCCCGGCTTCCGCTCCAGCTCTTTCATTCCTGTATACAAGGGTTGCGGATAACCCTCCACCACCAGCTTCATCTCTCCTACAGAGTAGCGCAGCTTGCCGTATTGCCAGCCCAGATAAACATATTTTGACGTAAGGTCTCCATTATCGCTCTTTAAATATACCTCCTGATGACCCGGAAGCGGATACCAGGCCATATGTCCCTCCAGTTTAACTTCAGGCCCCACGCTATAGGCCGCAAATTCTTCATTGGAGTACCCGGCCATAAAATCCATCACCTTGCCCCTATATTCCAGCTCGGCTTGAAGGTCCCCTCCCTTGGCATCGCCAACCATCCTGATCGATATCCGCTCTCCCTGTCTGCGATAAGCAGCATCGATGCCCTGGAGTTGGACACGTTCAAGCTTGAACATCCGGTTCAAGGTTAACGGCAGCTGCCTCATGCCCGATATTTCGGAGGATGGTATCGTTAGCTTCGCCGTCACGCGAAGCTCGTCGTTTGGCAGCCGTTTCAGCTTGATGTCATAGGAAGACACATGATAGAAGGCAATATTTTCAGGATCATCGACATAAGAAATCGTCGGGTCTCCCAGCTTCGCATCAATTTGGGCATACCGTTCCGCCCAAAGCGTGCCGTAGGGCACGGCGGCGGCTGCCGTCAACACGACAGCCCCGAGCACGCCCAGCCACCCTGCCTTTTTCAGCATCGTGGGGCGCTTCGAGTTTAACAAGAACAAACACACCGTCAGCAGCAGGAACGTGAAGGCCAGCACGAACCAACGGGACAGCTGGATATCCTTGGATAGTAGGCCGTACCCCCAATTCTCATATTCAAACCGATTGGATTGAAGGAAGAATTGGTTAAGGTGAAACACTTGGGCCGGCATCCATCTTAATTCGCTGATGAAATAAATTTCCATAAAAAACGTTCCAAACATCCATGCACAGAAACCGATCAAATACACGATCCGATTCGGTATGCTTGCCCCGAGGAGCATCGCTAGCGCGAGCGTCACCATATAGGAAACCTCATACTGCACCGCGAATTGCATCGTATGCACCATCGCGATATCACCGGCTATCCCCTGGCTGACCGACAGGATATAGAATATAACCGACGTCGAGAGGGTAAACAGGGAAAAGTACAGCAAGCTGACCGCATATTTCGACGACAGCAGGGTGAAGAAGGACACAGGCAGGCTGTGGTTCCATTCAAACGACCGACGGCGGACATCCCGCCGGATGGACAAGATGCCGATTAACATCGCCGGACCCAGCGTCATCGTATGACCCAGCATGTGAAAGGAATACGCAGCCGAGTACAAGTTATGATTCGGTCCGTTTCCGCTTGCCGCCTGCAGCATGATGACGATGAACAGAATCGCGTAGAGGACCGGAAGCGAGGCAAACAAGGGATTGCCGAACAAAAGCCGCAGCTCCAGCAGACTATGCCTCCACCACTTATGCATGGCGATCCCTCCGCAGCAGAGCCAGATAGCCGTCCTCCAGGGTCGGATCCGCCGGAAACGCGCCGGTCACTGGGGCCGCTGCACTGATAAACCGGCAAAGCACGCCTTCCGGTACCGTTCGAGTGGACACGACGGACATGGGATCCATCAAGGCAAATTCCTCATGCCCCATCACCGCTTCCCACACTTGTCCCTTTCCGCAGGCCTGCAGTTCGGCCAGGCTGCCGTTCATGGCCAATCTCCCCTTGTTCATTACGGCGATGCGGCGGCAGTTGCTCTCGATATCCGCTACGATATGAGTGGACAACAGGACCGTCCGGTCGATGCTGAAACGGGTTAACACATTCCGGAACCGGACACGCTCCTGGGGATCCAGCCCAGACGTCGGCTCGTCTACGATCAAAATATCCGGGGAACCGAGCAGCGCTTGGGCAATGCCCAATCTTTGCTTCATGCCCCCCGAGTACGTACGCACTTTTTTGTCCGCCTTCTCCTGAAGATTGACCATCTCAAGCAGCCTGGAGATCTCCTTCAGCCTAGCGCTCCGGTCCGTGATCCCCTTCATGGCCGCCACATAATCCAGATAATCTCTGCCGGTCAGCTGCGGATAAATGTGAAAATGCTGCGGCAAATAACCGATCATCTGCCGAATCTCCTCCGGCCGTCCAAGGGATATTCCGTTCACCCTCACCTGCCCGGAGGTCGGCGTCAATAAGGTTGCCAGGATGCGCATTAAGGTTGTTTTTCCGGCGCCATTGGGGCCTAGCAGACCCGTCATGCCTTTATCCAATTGTAATGAAACATCCAAGAGCGCCCAAGCGCCCTTGCGATAGGTTTTTGATAGATGCTCAATGGTAATCATTCTAGAATCCTTTCACCATGTACGATTATGGCATAAGCCGCGCGGTTTACGTTCCTTGGAACGAACCATCGCCTCAAAAAGTTTGACATTCCCCAAGGTTTGACGCCAATTTATTGATAAAGTACAAATAAGGTACAAAAAAGCCCGTGATCCTAAGAGCGGATTGCGGGCATGAACTATTTCGCCTGACGTCAGGCTCTTATCCGGTTATTATAACATGCGGGAATGAGGTTCATCCGTAAATCTTCAAGCCATAAATATTTCATGCCCCAAAAGATTAACGGGATAGACCATTCACACGCTTATCGCTCCCGGTGTTACCGATGTGCCTCATATTGGTTGGCGCGGCTGATCGCCTGGATCGATTGGATGTCCTGAGGCGATAAAGCTTCCAAATCCCCCGCAGCCAGGTTATGCAGCAGCTGCTCAAGCGAGCTTGCCCCGGGAATGGTGCAGGCAACAGCGGCATGGGCCAAAGCATAACGAATCGCCAGCTGGGACAAATCCCGGCCTCTTCCAAACGCTTCAAGCTTCTTGAGCACGTCAAGCAGCTCTTGTTTGCTGTAATCCAGGTATCCCTTCTCGGCTTTGGCTTGTCCTCGGTCCGACAAGATGCCGCGGGCAACGGGACCCCGGGCAATCGCGGATATTCCGTTCTCCTCAAGCAGATCAAGGACCGTTTCCTCCGGTCTCCGGTCCAGGATGCTGTACTGGCTCATGACGCTGACGATGTGGGATTTCGCGACATACTCGCGGATGACGTTCGGCCGGATGGACGATATGCCGTAATATCGAATCCACCCTTCCCGCTTCAATTCTTCAAAAGCTTCAATCGTCTCTTCGATCGGATCATCCAGCGTCCCCCCGTGAAGCTGGTACAGATCGATATAATCCGTACCCAGTCTGCGCAGACTGTCCTTAACGGCTGATTTGATGTAGTCCTTCGAAGGATCCCATACCCAGCCCTCCTGTCCCGGCACGCGGCGGTTGCCCACTTTGGTGGCGATGATGACGTCCTCACGTCGGCCCTGAACCGCTTTGCCAACCAGTTCCTCGTTGCGGCCTTCATCGTATAGGTCCGCCGTATCCAGAAAATTCACGCCTCGATCCAACGCTTCATGAATAAGCTTCACCGCTTGTCCTTCGTCCGTACCCAGCGACATGCAGCCCAGCCCGATTTCGCTTACATACAATTCCGAAGAGCCCAGCCGATTGGTTTTCATCGTTCATCTCCTCCTCTTCCATCATGATGAATAAGGTTCTACCTCTTTACTTACCCTAAAATATCGATCCAGATCTTGACCGCCGTCACCGCAATGAGAAGAGCCAAGGCGTACCGCAGCAGGCGGACGTTCATCTTGCGGCTGATAATCGCGCCGATGGGGGCACCCATCAAGCTTCCGGCAACGGCAAACAGGGACGGCCAAATCGGAATGTCGCCCGAGGCGATTTTGCCGATAACGCCCCCGACCGCGGACAGAAAGACGATCGCGAGCGAGGATGCGATGGTGATCCGCGTCGGGATCTTAAGAACCGTCAGCATAATGGGGATCAGGATAAAGGCGCCGCCGGCCCCGACGATTCCGGCGATGCCGCCGACAATAAAGGCCGCTCCCATCGCAATCCATTCATGGTAAGTCACCTCGCTCACCGATCTGTTCTCCATGGATGCCCGGGTCGGCACGATCATCAATAACACCGCGATCACCGCCAGAAATCCATAAATCACGTTAATCGTTCCGCTCGTCATAAGCATCGAGGAAAGGCTCCCGATCAGACTGCCAATCAAGGTACTGGCCCCCATCTGGATGACCAATCGCTTGTGAACGTACGACTCACCGCCGCGCGAACTCATCCGATTGGTTAGCATGCCTGACAAGGAAGCAAAAAATACCTGCAGCATACTGATGGATGCGACCTCCTTGGAGGTGAAGGCCTCCAGTCCAAACCAGGAAGGTACATATAGAAGCAAGGGGAAATTAATGATCGCCCCGCCTATTCCCAGCAACCCTGAGAAAAAAGAACCGATGATACCTATAAAGACCATGACTACAAGTTGCACTATCAAGGTGATCGATCTCCGTTCATTTGATATCGTTGCCGGGGCACATTGCTATTGAATGTGCCTCGCTGTTGATTTATAATAAACCCAAGTATTTGTATCGGAAATTAAGGAGGTGTGTGGTGATCATGTTGAATAAGCTGAAATCTCTATTCCAGGACCGATGCCCCGACTGCGAGCAGAAGCTGATCTCCAGGCAAGAAGACATGGCAACGATCAAGCACTGCCCGGATCATCACTACACCGAAGAAATATATAACCAGTTGGGCGTTACGATCGTGTATCATCCCAGCAAAGACAATGGTTCAACATGATTGATTTCATAATCGTTAACAAACCTGGGTATAGCGCTTTATTCCTAGATCTCGGTCGATTTCCGTACGGCAAGCCTGACCAGGAGCAGAACCGCGATCTCGGCCGCCATTACGATGAGCGAGCACAGAAAGAACACAAGGAACATATCGCCCGAATCCAGATTTAAAATGAATGGGTACACGATCAGCCACAGGAACTGTCCCGCCATAAATAAGTGCAGCCGGAAGCTTGCCTTGTGATCCAGTCCGGACGCGTTACCCGCGAAATGCGCCTGGATGCCTCTGCAAATTCCGTAAATCAATACGGTATGCAAACAGAGGGCAGGCAGCTGGATCCATACATCCTTCGCGGATTGCACGGGTAAGCCGTCTATCCCCGCTTCGGTAAACCAAAACAATTGTAACACCGACCAGGCCATCAGCAGCCAAGCCGACAGATGCCCTGCCTTAAAATATCCGTTCAACTTCTGGAGCCGCCATAGTCCCGAAGCGATCAGCAGGTACCCGAGCATATCGGGCAACATATCCACCGAGTCCAGCTTAAAGTCGACAATTACAAACAACAGGCCCCAGCCCATACGCCCGTAAGCCCTAGTCATGGTGTCCTCCTGCTATCCCGGACAAATTCCGACAATTCTTGATCCGTCGGTCTCGGGTGATAGGGAATTACCGATTCTCCATGCCACTGGCGACCGCTTTCCTCCATAAAGGTTGTTTTCAATAGGAGTTGGTAAACCTGCATGCTCTTCTCAAGCGACGGCATATCAAATTGGTGGCTGATTCGAATGGAATCCCCTTTATGAATGTTAAGTGGAAGCTGAATCTCATCGATGAGCTCGCCTCTTAACTCGATGTGCGCTTCCGAAGGTTGCGACCGGTAGCTGGTACCTGGTATTTGACTTGAAATGTCGGCATAGATTCGGAGATGCCCCTCTAGAGCGATATCCAGCAGTTTCGAGGAGAACGCCGTTAACTGTACCGGACGCTTCACAACAGCGGAGTCGTATCCCGAATGATCGGAGGAAGATCCGCCGGATGTCCACGATATCGGATCTTGATCTTCCTGATGATATACGCCGGGCCAAACGTATATTTCCCCGACATTCACTTGCTCCGAGCTTCCGTCGGAATAAAGCGCGGTAACTTCCCGAATAAGAATCGGCTCCTCCAGCTTCTCTCCTGTCCCTTTTTTCTCAGGGGCATTTAAGTTCACCATCATTTTTCCTAAGTACTGCCTCTGATACTCCGCATATCGGGGATAGGGCGTCACGATCTGTCCAGGGTAACCTTCGATCCGGATGGAGCTCAACCTCTTATCTGCTTGTTTGTCCTCCACATAATACAAGTCGAATACGCGGCCTCCCCCTTCCCTCGTCTCCACATGATGCTCGAGGAATACCGTTCTTCCCAGTTGGTTGGCTTCGTAATACCAGACATTCCCGATCCAGCTGCAGGCTGCGAGCAGGATGGCGAGCACGTAATACCATTTCTTGCTCATGGCCCCTCCATATGTATCATGCGTTTGTTCCATATTCTTTAACTATCTTAACACGTAATATCGAAGAAGAGGGTTTGAACTGCGTTAATTTTTCCGTCTACTTCCCGCGGGAGAAACCCAGTCCGGATTGAAATAACGAACCCTATTCGTGGACAGACTAGTTGAAGCCACCCTAAAATCAAGGAAGGTGTCCATGATGAATCCATCGATCGAAGAGGTTACGAACTGGCTTCAATCCAATAGCAACCGCACGCTGCACATATCCAAGCAAGAAGAGAAGGATCAAGACCAGATTGAATTACGGCTGGAACGATTTGAACATCAGCAGCAGCAAGCGCAGTCCATCGACGGGTATGGAGATCGCCATGCTCTTCTGCTGCACGGCCCCGGCGTGGTCATCACGGCAGGCCACGAAGCCCCGCTGCCAAGCAATGCCTTCGTCATCGGGCTGGACGGGTTGACGGCCGCGGAGATTCAAGACCGTCAAGTGGTGCTCACAACGGAACGGGGCATTTATTCCATCACGGCGACCTGAATGCAGCCGGTAGAAACAGCAAGAACCGCCAGAGAGAGTGCTTCTCTGGCGGTTCTTTTGGCTTCTATGCAGCTTGATACAGCTTGATGCTGGATCAACCTTGATTTAACGTCGCGCTCGGGACGCAGATGGCTTCCGCAGGCTTTTAGTAAACAGCTTATACCCGTTCGAATCTCCAGATAAAGCTTTGGAAATCGCCGTGCATCGGCGGAACGGCCAAGCCGGCGTTCATCAGCCGGTCTCCGCCGTAGATGTTCCCGTCCTCAAGGCACTTGTAATCCCCTTCCGGATCCAGCCCCATCGTACGCAGCCACCGAATCGGCTCATTCGCCTCGCTTAAGATGCGGAAATAATACAGCACCGCTTCCGAGCGATCCTCGGAGACGATCGTCCAGGCCGCTTCATTCCCTTCGAACGGGTTCCGAAGGCGGTAGAAATCCCCGAACTGCACGAGGTGCCGAATCTCTTTGTACAGCTTTACCTGCTCGCGGACCTCCTCCTTCTCCTGTTCGCTGAAGGCCGTCAGGTCCAGCTCATAACCGAAATTGCCCGACATTGCCGCGTGTCCTCTCGTCCGCAGCGAAGTATTCCGGTGCACCTGATGATTCGGAACGGCGGACACATGCGCTCCCATGGAGCTAAGCGGATAAACCAGGCTCGTTCCGTATTGGATCTTCAATCGGCTGACGGCATCGGAGTTATCGCTTGTCCACGTCTGCGGCATGTAATACAGCATTCCCGGATCATAGCGTCCGCCGCCCCCGGAGCAGCTCTCGAACAAAATATGCGGGAACTCCGTCGTCAGCTGTTCCATCACCCTGTACAGACCGAGCATATAGCGATGGGCCGTTTCCCGCTGGCGCTCAGGCGGCAGCGCAGCAGATCCGATCTCCGTCATGTTCCGGTTCATGTCCCATTTCACGTAGGTGATCGGCGCGCTTCTCAGGATGCCGCGAACCATATCGGCCACCGCGTCGCCTACTTCCTCGCGGGAGAAGTCCAGGATCAGCTGCTGTCTCCCTTCCGTCCGCCGGCGTCCTTCCACGTGCAGGCACCAGTCGGGATGCTTACGGTACAGATCGCTGTCCGGCGATATCATTTCAGGCTCAAACCACAAGCCGAACTGCATATCCAGACCGCGGACCCTCTTCACGAGATCCTCGAGGCCGTCGGGCAGCTTGTTCTTGTCAACGACCCAATCCCCGAGGGAAGTCGTATCGTCGTTGCGCTTGCCGAACCATCCGTCGTCCAGCACGAACAGCTCGATGCCGAGATCCCGTCCCGCGCTTGCAATCTGCTCGATTTTATCGGCATTGAAGTTGAAGTAGGTTGCTTCCCAATTGTTCACCAGCACCGGGCGCGTGGCATCCCGGAATTGCCCCCGGCACAGCCTTGTGCGGTACATTTTATGATAGCGTCTGGACATGCCGCCGAGGCCCTCCGCCGAGAAGACCATCACCGCTTCCGGCGTCTGGAACGACTGTCCCGGCTCCAGCAGCCACGTGAAATCGAACGTATTCAATCCCATCGTGACCCGGGTCGTATCGTATTGGTCTACCTCGACCTGCGCGGAGAAGCTGCCGCTGTATACCAGACTGAAGCCGTACACCTCGCCGAACTCTTCGCCTGCCCCCTCGGACAGCAGCGCTAGGAACGGATTGTGGTTATGGCTGCTTGACCCCCTGCGGCTCTCGATGCCCTGCATGCCCGGGGATAGTCTTCTACGCTGCACATGGCGCTCTCTCGCCCATGCCCCATGGAGATGCAGCAGGTCATAACGGCTGTGATCCATATCCACGCTGGCGCTCATGGCACGCAGCAGCGTCATGTTCTCCTTGCTGTCGTTGCGGAAGGATACGGAGCGGGAAATAGCGTCAAACGCCTTCATGACCGTATAAGACAAATAAATCGTCAAACCGCTTACCCGATCAAACAGTTCCAGCTCCAGCGTATCCGCCTCGTCATCCTGTTCCGTGTATACGGCAGGCAAGCCCTCAAGCTTCGGCTTGCCGCTGTAGATCCGGTGACGGACATATTCGGCCTCGGTGACCGTGGTCCCGTTAGCCAGCTGTATCTGATATGCAGGCTGCCGAAAATCGCCGCTGCCATAGCCCGGGTATTCCTGAGGCAAACTGTCCAGGGAGAAGGAAGCATCCTCGCGAAACGGCGTCGGCGAAAAGGATGCTCTTCCCCTCCGTTCCAGTAATCCTAGGACGCGGTTATCGCGAATCCGGCGTCCCCAATAGGCATGCGCCGGATAAACGCCGCGCACCAGCTCAATCACATAACTTGACCGATCGCTCTGGAGATGGAATATCCCCAGATCTTCATGGAAATGTATACTCACTGCTTTTGCCCCCTAATCAAGGTCCGAGTAAGATCTCCTTGCTCTCTTTAAGACCGGGCGGCGGCAGCCCGTTCCAGAATCATGACGTCCCTTCCCGGAATCGTGACATGGCCCGTAACCTGCCGGCTGCCCAGGAGATCGAATGATTTGGCAGAACCTGCATCAAACGTCATCTCTTCGGCATTGTGGTTCAATATGAACAGATAGGACTTTCCGTTCTTCACCCGCTCCACCACCTCTACCCCTTGTGGTGTATCCAGCAGCGGCTTCACGCCTTGTTCTTCGCACAGATTGGCAAGAAACCCTTGCAGGAACTGCGCATCCGGACTGCTGGCCACATAATAGGCCTGCCCTTCGCCAAACGCATTCTTCGTTAAAACAGGCGTGCCTTTGTAGAAGTCGGATCCGTACTCAGCCAGAACCTCCGCCGTCTCCGCATGGATGACATCGCACAAAATTCCACATGGATAACTTCCACGCAGCGTTCCCCAATCCTGCTTCATGTCGATCTGATTTTGCATTCCGGGCAGCAATGCATCGATTTCCTCAGCCCAAATGCCGGTCACGTTGCGCAGCTCGCCCGGATGACCTCCGAGGGTCACCAGATCGTTCTCATTGACGATGCCGCTGAAGAAGGTGGTCACAAAGGTTCCGCCCTGCGATACGAACCGCTCCACGCGCTGGGCTACGCCCGGCTTCACCATGTACATCACGGGGGCAATCACGATATCATACTTGCTTAGATCCTCTTCGACGCTGATGATATCGGTCTGGATATTCTGCTGATACAGCGCGTCATAATATTTATGAACCTCATCCACGTAGTTCAGGGCTTTGGAAGGTCCGCTTGACAGCTCCAGCGCCCAGCGGTTCTCCCAGTCGTACATGATCGCCACCTTGGCGTCCGAACGGGAGTCGAGCAGCTTGTCTCCGAGCTGCTGCAGCTCTTGCCCCAGCTCCGCGCACTCCCGGAAGACCCGGGTATGCTCATGTCCGACATGCTCAATCAATGCGCCGTGGAATTTCTCGCACGCCCCCACGGAACGGCGGAGCTGGAAGAACATGACCGTATCCGCGCCGTGCGCTACGGCCTGATAACTCCACAGCCGCATGACGCCGGGACGCTTCGCGGAGTTGTAGGGCGACCAGTTCTGAACGCTCGGGGTCTGCTCCATCAGCATGAACGGCTGTCCGCTTCTCAACCCGCGCATCAGGTTATGCGACATCGCCGTAAAGCTCACCGGCGTATCGATCGCGGGATAGTTGTCCCAGGACACCACATCCATATGCTTCGCCCACTCGAAGTAATCCAGCTCCGGATAAAAGCCCATCAGATTGGTGGTGACCGGAATATCCGGCGTGACCTTCTTCAGCTCATCTCTTTCCAGCCGGTAACATTGCAGCAGGCTGTCGGACTGGAAACGGCGGTAATCCAGCGATATTCCCTGGAAGAACGACCGGTTTCCGCCGAATTCCTCGCTGAGCGCATTCGGCACCACGATCTCGTCCCACTCGTAAAAGGTATGGCCCCAAAACCCGGTATTCCATGCGGCGTTCAGCTTATCGAGCGACCCGTAACGCTCTTTCAGCCAGACGCGGAACTGACGCTCGCAGTTGTCGCAATAACAATACCCGCCATACTCATTGGAGACGTGCCAGATGACCAGCGCCGGATGATCCTTATACCGTTCAGCCAGCTTGCGCGCCATCAGCACGGAATATTTGCGATAGGTCGGGCTGTTCGGACATGAATTATGGCGGCCGCCGAATTTGCGTTTGCGCCCATCGTAATCGACGCGCAGGATGTCCGGGTATTTCTTGGCCATCCAAGCAGGGTGTGCCCCCGTGCTGGTTGCCAAACAGACATGAACCTGCTCCTCCGCCAGACGATCCATAATTTCATCAAGCCACGCAAAATCATAGCTTTCCTCATCGCGCTGCGTTTTGGCCCAGGAGAATACATTGAGGGTCGCCACGTCGACGCCCGCCAGCTCGAACATCCGCAGGTCCTCTTCCATCGTTGCCTTGTCCCATTGCTCGGGGTTGTAGTCCCCGCCATACCATATCTTAGGAAAACGTTGATTAATCATAGAATTGCCTCCTTCATAGACTCTGCTATAGAAAAGAGGTACCACCCCTTATCTTGTCGGACAAGGGATCATACCTCTTATGAACGTCTGTTAACTTAAAATTTTTGCATGGCTCCTTACTTGCTCAAGCTATCCCATGATGTCTGCATATCTTCAAGCATCTTGTTCGTATCGGATTTGCCGGCGAAGAATGCCTGCATCGCGCCGGAGAATTCCTGTGCGGCGCCATCTGGGAACTTCGCGGATTGTCTTGGCAGCACTTTGCCTGCCTGCACGTACTCCCATACGGCCGAACCCAAGTCGCCCATATCCTCAGGCGTTGCTTCGATGGTCTTCAAGGCCGGGATGAATTTGAATTTTTTCACGATGTACTCTTTGCCGATATCGGATGTGACAAACCAGTTCAGGAAGATCTTCGCTTCTTCCTTCGAAGCGGAATCTTTGTTAATGACCAGGTTGGCAGGTACGCCGACGTTCAGCTTGTCATTTTGCTCCGCATTGTCGCCAAGCGGCATCGGCAGGTAGCCGAGATTCAGATCCGGATTGATGGCATCGATCTCGGTTTGAGCCCAGTTCCCGTTCTGCATCATGGCAGCTTTACCTGTAGCCAGCAGGGAAATGGCCGTATTGTAGTCGGTGGTCAGCGGGTTCTTGTTGCCGTGGTCCAACGTCAGCTGCATCAGCTTGGTCCACTCTTCGAACTTCCCATTGCCCACGAATTTTTGCGTGCCGTCGTTCAAGCCCTGGATAAACGCATTCGGGTCATCCTGCTGGGCGAATGCCGGGTTAATGCCCTGGTTGCCGATCAACCACCATTCCTGGTAAGCGTTCGCAAAAGGAGTTATGCCTGCGGCTTCCAGCTTCTTCGCGGCATCCGCCAGCTGGGTATACGTTTTAGGAAGCTCGGTAATGCCAGCCTGCTCAAACAAATCCTTATTGTAGATGTAACCCCATCCTTCAAGGTTCATCGGCATGCCGTATACTTTACCGTCTTTGGTCATCGGCTCTTTCGCCATGTCGACCAGATCGTTCACCCAAGGCTGATCGGACAGATCCTCAAGACGGTCGATCCACATCTCCATCTCGGCGTCGCCGCCATTGGAGAAAATATCTGGCGCATCGTTGGATGCGAATTTGGTTTTCAATGCAGCACCATAGTCAGCGCCGCCGCCTACCGTTTGAATATCCAGCTTGATGTTCGGGTATTCCTTCTCGAATTCGACTTTAAGCTCATTCAAGCCGTCCACGATCTCGGTTTTGAATTGAAAAATCTTGACCGTTTTGACTTCGCCGGAAGCTCCATCCGAGCTTCCGCCCTGGCCTTCTTCCGACTTGCCGCCGCAAGCTGCAAGCAACAGCGAGAAAGCCAGCAGCATCACGAGTGATAATTTCATTTTGTTCATCTTTACTACCCCCTGATAATGATTATATATAAAGATGGAAAAACCGGTTATGGGCGAGGCGCCCGCTGCCCTTACCCCTTAACGGAGCCGGCAGCGACGCCCTCAACGATGTACTTCTGCAGTGACAGGAAGAAGATGATGATCGGCGTAATGCCCAGCACGAGCGCCGGCAGCGCCATATCCCACTGCTTCGAATACTGCCCGAAGAACGCAAAGGTCGCAAGCGGAATCGTCCGCAGTTCCGGACTTTGCAGAATCAAGGATGGCAGCAGGTAGTCGTTCCAGACCCACAGGCAGTTCAGGATGATGACCGTGACCATCATAGGTTTCAGCATCGGCAAAACGATGCGGCCAAATACCCTGAACGGAGAAGCGCCGTCGACCGTGGCGGCCTCTTCGATCTCCAGCGGAATGCCTTTCACGAAACCGTGGAACAGGAAGACCGACAGCGGTATGCCGAGTCCGAGATAACTGAGAATCAGACCCACGATGCTGTTGTTGACGCCGAGAAAGTTAATGACCTGCAGCAATGGAATCATAATGGATTGGAACGGAATGACCATGGCCGATACGAACAGCATGAACACGATTCGATTGAATCTCGTATTGGACCGGACCATCCGGTAAGCTGCCATCGCGCTCAGCAGGGCAATGATCAGATTGCTGATGACCGTAATGATGATGGAGTTCGTGAATGCTTCCGGGAAGCGGGTCATTTCCCAAGCCTTGCTGTAGTTGTCAAAGTGAAAGGCCGTTGGCCAGTTGGCCGCGTCGACCATAATATCGCCCAGCGATTTGACCGAGTTTACCAGCAGGAAGTAGAACGGTGCCAAGAAGATCAAGGCAACAATGACCATCACAATCTGCAATACGATCGTGGAGGCCGACATGGGAGGTTTCTTCGATCTCATTAAGCTTCAACCTCCTTCTGCTTCGTTAAACGGACTTGAATGAGCGTAATGACGGCAACGACCAGGAAGAAGATCAAAGACTTGGCCGTCCCGAGACCGTACCGGTTGTTCAGGAACGCCTCGTTGTACACGTTCATCGCCAGCGATTCCGTGGAGCGGTAAGGTCCGCCCTTGGTCAGCGACAGGTTCAGGTCGAACATTTTGAAAGACCAGGAAATCGCCAGGAACAAACATACGGTAACCGCCGGCATAATAAGCGGTACGATGATGCTCTTGAGCACTTGGAACCGGTTGGCCCCATCAATCTCGGCAGCTTCCATGACTTCCTTGGACACGTTCGTAATGGAGGCGATGTAGATGACCATCAGATAGCCTGACGACTGCCATACGAATACCATGATGATGCCCCAGAAGCCGGTTACTTCGTCTCCCAGCCACGGAAGATTAAAAAACGGAATTCCCGTCGCTTCGCCAACGGTTGCAAAGCCTTTTATGAAGATAAACTGCCAGATGAAGCCGAGCAGCAATCCGCCGATCACGTTCGGCATGAAGAATATCGTCCGCAGCCAGTTGCGCGCCCGAATATTTTTCGTTAAGAAGTAGGCCAGGAAGAATCCGACCAAATTCGTCAGAAGCACGCCGACGATCGTAAATTTGGTGGTGAACCAGAAGGATTGGGCGAATGCGCTGTCATTTGTGAAAATCTGTTTGAAATTGTCCAGCCCGACCCATTCGACGTTCCCGGAAACGCCATTCCAGTCGGTAAACGAGTAATACATCCCCATCACAAATGGGATAATGATCGTAATACCGAAAAACAGCAGCGCGGGTCCGATATAAACCAACTGCTGCGTCAAAGCAGCCGTTCTCTTGCTGTTCATGTTAATCCCCCTCCGCTTGTCCTATCGTTTCTCTATCCATTTCTCTATGATTTAATTATGCTAAGATGAAGACCTTGGGACTACCATAGGATGTGAACTAATTGGTATAGAAAATTGATCGGCGGTGAAAATATTGAACTGGAACTGGAACAGCATCCGCACCAAACTGATTACCTTCATGATCATGGCGACCATCATTCCGACCACCATTTCCATGATCATCAGTTATGTCATGACAACCAACTCGCTCAAGGAACGGGCCGTTGTTGAGAATATGAACCTTCTCTATCAGGGACGGTTGAATTTGGAGAGCTATTTGGAAGAGATGAACCGTAGCTCCCTTACGGTCTACTCGGATCCGGATTTTTTCCGCAGTCTCTATTACAGTCATGAGAACATCAACGCCAGCGGCAGGCAATCCGCCACGCTGCAATCCATTCAAAAAGCCATCAGCGGCTCAAGGCAGGTCTATCTTTACGTCGACGGCAAACGGGAAGCCACGTTATTCGCGCAGGATATCGCCAGAAAAACAAGCGAAGTCAACCTCTATCCCGAGATTCCCGATCTTCGTAACGATACGGTGTTCCTTCAGCCGCCGCATCCCCTTCATACGTACGGGTTTCAGTTAGCTTATCCCTATGAAGCCGATCAACAAGTATTCACGATGTACCGGGTCATTGAACGGGTCCCTTCAACCGAACGATTGGGCATTCTCGCCATCGATCTGGACATGGATTTCCTGAGCAGGATCAGCGGCCAGCTGTTCCAGCCTGATCATGAACAGCTGTACATTGCCAATGAAGACGGGTATATCATGTATTCCGGCAATGACGAAATGCTGGGACAACAAGTCCAGGGGGACTGGTACGCCAGCATCAAGCAATCCGGCAAGAAGGAAGGCCATTTCGAGTATAACAACAAAATCTATTTATATAACAATATCAAGACGTCGGTCAGCGACTGGACGATGATCAAGGAGATTCCTTCCTCCTATATTTTAAGCAGCGCGGACAAAGCTGCCTTCGTCAATATTTTGCTGATCGGCGTATCCCTTATTCTCATCATCGCCGCCACGATCTGGATTTCGGTCTATATCACGGCCCCGATCCGCGAATTGGTTGGCCTCATGAGCCAGGTCAAAAGCGGACGAATGACCGTGGATATCTCGTCCAACCGCAAAGACGAAATCGGAGCCCTCCATCGCAGGTTCGGCAGCATGATGGATACGATCAACAACCTCATCCTGCAGGAATACAAGCTGAAGCTGGCGAACCGGACTAACCAGCTCCGGGCGCTGCAGGCGCAGGTGAATCCGCATTTCATGAACAATGCACTGCAGACCATCGGCACCCTTGCGCTGGAGCATGGCATGAAGAGGATATACTCCCTGATCTCTGCTCTGGCCCGGATGATGAGATACAGCATGTACAATACCGACAAGCCGGTCACGCTGGCCACGGAGCTTGATCATATCAAGGATTACGTGGAACTTCAGAAGGAACGATTTGAGAATCAGTTCGACTTCCGTTACGATGTGGATGAGTCGACTCTGCAGGTGTTGATTCCGAAGATGCTGGTTCAGCCGCTGATCGAGAACTTTTTCAAGCATGGCATGAACCCCTTGGAGCAAGACAATTTCATTGCGCTCACAAGCCGGCGCCTATCGGCCTCGATCGTGCAGATCACGGTCGAAGATAACGGAAACGGGATGCAGGAGGAGCCGTTCCAAGCCCTTCAGGAGCACTTGCTTCGGATGGAAGAGTTGGATCTGGAACAGCTTC